>JBBDQV010000025.1:0-7363 GCA_040905845.1 Alphaproteobacteria bacterium
CGATGCCCTGGCCGACGCCGATGCACATGGCGACGAGCGCGTAGCGCGCGCCGCGCCCCGCGAGGTCGCGCAGCGCGGTCAGGGCGAGCCGGGCGCCGGACGCGCCCAGCGGATGGCCGATGGCGATCGCACCGCCGTTGGGATTGACGCGGCCGTCGTCCCCGGCGAGCCCCATGAGCTTGAGGCAGCCGAGCACCTGGGCGGCGAACGCCTCGTTGATCTCGATCACGTCCACATCCTTCAGCGTCAGACCGGCGCGCGCGAGCGCCTTCGCCGAGGCCGGCACGGGGCCGAGCCCCATGACGCGCGGCTCGACCCCGGCGACGGCGCCCGCGAGGATGCGCGCGCGTGGCCTGACGCCCGACTTTTCGCCGACCTTCCGGCTGCCGACCAGGAGCGCGGCGGCGCCATCGTTGATGCCCGAGGCGTTGCCGGCCGTCACGACGCCGCCGTCGAACAGCGGCTCGAGCCTGGCGAGCCCGTCGAGCGTGGTCTCGGGGCGCGGGTGCTCGTCCGCCTCGACCCGGTTCGCCGGTTGCCCGCGCGCGCCGGGCACCTCGACGGCGATGATCTCGTCGCGGAAGAAGCCGAACTGCCGGGCCGCGCGGACCTTGGCCTGCGAGGCCTCGGCGAAGCGGTCGGCCGAGGCGCGGTCGATGCCGTGGTCGCGCGCGACGTTGTCGGCGGTCTCGGGCATCGTGTCCGCGCCGAACCGACGCAGGAGCGCCGGATTGGGAAAGCGCGCGCCCATGGTCGAGTCGAAGATCGCGGCCGCGCGGCTGAACGGCGCCTCGGACTTGCCGAGGACGAACGGCGCCCGGCTCATGCTTTCGACCCCGCCGGCCACGACCAGCTCGCCGTCGCCGCAGCTGACGGCGCGCGCGGCGTCGAGCACGGCGGCGAGCCCGCTGCCGCACAGCCGGTTGACCGTCTGCCCGCCGGCACCGACCGGGAGCCCGGCCAGCAGCCCCGCGTTGCGGGCGACGTTACGGCTGTCCTCGCCCGCCTGGTTGGCGCAACCGGCGACCACGTCCTCGATGTCCTCCGGGGCGAAGGCGGAGCGGCCGACGATCGCCTTGATCGTGCCGGCGAGCAGGTCGTCGGGGCGCACCCGCGCGAGCGAGCCGGCGTGGCGCCCGAAGGGCGTGCGCGCACCGTCGTAGACGTAGGCATCGAGCATGGCTGGTCGGGAATCGATATCCGTTCGCATCCTGGATACAATCGATGGCGACGAGACGCCAGCGCGGCGTTGGCGCGAGGGAGGACGTCATGAACCAGGGACTTCGTCATGCCATGAACAGCGCCGACACTCGGCCGGACCGGCGGACCCTGCTGCGTGATACGGCGCGGGCGGCGCTGGGCCTTGGCCTCGTGCCGGTGATGGGGCGCGCCGGGCGCGCCGCCGACACCATGGTCTCGTACTTCACCTGGGCCGGTTACGAGCTGCCCGAGTTCCAGCCGGCGTTCATCGAAAAGTACGGCCCCGACGCGCTCGCCGTCAGCTTCGGCGGCGAGGACGAGGAGTTCTTCCAGAAGGTCCGCGCCGGCTTCCACCCCGACCTGGTGCATCCCTGCAAGGTTTCGCTCGGGCGGTTCCGCGACGCGGGGTTGATCGAGCCGTTCGACGTGACTCGGCTCGCCAACTGGCCCGACGTGTGGGACGAACTGAAGGCCACGCCCGGCGTCATGGCCGACGCCACCCACGCCTGGTACGTGCCTTGGGAATGGGGCAACGCTTCGGTGCTGTACCGGACCGACCTGGTCGATCCGCAATACGTCCAGGAGGAGAGCTGGTCGATCCTGTGGGACGAACGCTACAAGGGTCGGCTCGGCACGTTCGATTCGGTCGACGGCGTCGTCCTGGTCGCCGGGCTGATCGCCGGCGTCAAGGACATCTTCCACATGACCGATGACGAGATCGCGACGGTCAAGGACCTGCTGATCAAGCAACGCGAGCTCTTGCGCTACTACTGGACCGATCAAAGCTCGGTCGTCCAGGCGCTGGCCTCAGGCGAGCTGGTCGCCTCCTACGCCTGGAACGACGCCTACGTCGCGCTCAAGAAGGAAGGACTCCCGGTCGCCTACATGAACCCGAAAGAAGGCATCTTCACCTGGTTCTGCGGCTTCCTGAAGGTCAAGGGCGGGCCCGGCGACGAGCAGGCGATCTACGACTTCATCGACGCCCGCCTCGCGCCCGAAGGCGGCGCATACTTGATCGATCAGTACGGCTACGGCCACGCCAATCGCAAGACGTTCGACCTGGTCAGCCCGGAACGACTCGCCGAGCTCGGCATCGGCAAGCCGAGCGATCTGTTCACCCAGGGCATCTTCTTCGACGAGATCGAGCCGGCCTATCGCGAGAAGTACATCGCCATGTTCGAGGAGGTGAAAGCGGGGCTGTAACCCGGCGGCGCTTGCGCGCGCGAGGCTTTCGCCAACGGACGTTTCGTCGCAGGATGCCGCGCATGCGGGGGACGCGGTGATCCGGGATCAGGCGGCGCTCGACCAGCTACTGGGCGCGGTGCGGCGCTTCGTGCGCGAGCGGCTGGTGCCGCTCGAAGCCGAGGTCGCGGAGACCGGCGTCGTCCCCGACGCGACGATCGCCGCCATGCGCGAGGTCGGGCTTTTCGGGCTGACCATCCCCGAGCCCTACGGTGGCCTGGGTATCACCACCGAGGAGGAGGTCCTGGTCGCCTTGGAAGTGGGTTGGACTTCGCCCGCGTTCCGCTCACGCTTCGGCACCAACGTCGGGATCGGCTCGCAAGGGCTCGTCAACGACGGCACCGAGGAGCAGAAAACCCGCTACCTGCCGCGCCTGGCCACCGGCGAGATCGTCGGCTCGTTCGCGCTGACCGAGCCCGACGCCGGGTCCGACGCCGGCTCGCTCAGGACGCGCGCCCGGCGCGAGGGCAACGGCTGGGTCATCGACGGCGCCAAGCGGTTCATCACCAACGCGCCCCACGCCGGGCTGTTCACTGTGTTCGCGCGCACCAACCCCGATGAGCCCGGCGCGCGCGGCGTCTCGGCGTTCCTGGTCGAGCGCGCGAGCCCCGGGCTCTCGGTCGGCCCGACGGACCGCAAGATGGGCCAGAACGGCGCGCCCACGGCGGACGTCCGGTTCGACGGCTGCCGGGTGCCGGCCGACGCCCTGCTCGGGCGCGAGAACGAGGGCTTCAAGACCGCCATGCGCGTGCTCGATCGCGGCCGGCTGCACATCGGCGCGGCGTGCGCCGGCACCGCCCAACGACTGATCGCCGAGAGCGTGGCCTACGCCATGACGCGCAAGCAGTTCGGCAAGCCGATCGCCGAGTTCCAGTTGATCCAGGCGATGCTGGCCGACAGCCGGACCGAGGCGCTGGCGGCGCGCTGCATGGTGCTGGAGACCGCGCGCCGGCGCGACAGGGGCGAGGACGTCGCGGCCGACGCCTCGGCGTGCAAGCTGTTCGCCTCCGAGATGGTCGGCCGCGTCGCCGATCGGGCGGTGCAGATCCACGGCGGCAACGGCTACATGGCCGACTACGCGGTCGAACGGTTCTATCGCGACGTGCGGCTCTACCGGCTCTACGAGGGGACGTCGCAGATCCAGCAGCTCGTCATCGCGCGGGCCATGCTCAAGGAGGCGAGCGGGTGAGCTCCGGGGCCGCCGCCGTGGCCACACGGACGAACGAAGCCCTGCCCGGCCGGCTGCCCCGGCGGATCAGCTGGGTCCCCTTCGAGCAAGCGGCGGTTCAGCCCGAGGCGATCGCCCTGGTCGAAGGCGAGGCGACCTGGAGCTACGGCCGGTTCGCCGAAGCGATCCGGCGCACGGCGGCATGCTTCGACGGCCTCGGCGTGCGGCCGGGCGATCGGGTCATGATTGTCGGCGAGAACGGCATTGCCCTGGTCACCCTGATCATGGCCGCGAGCGAGCTCGACGCCTGGCCCGTCGTCGTCAACGCGCGGCTCACGGCGGCCGAGAGCGACGCCATCCGGGAGCACTGCCGGCCGCGCCGCGTGTTCTACACCGTCGCGACATCGCCGGATGCCCGAGCCCTGGGCGAGCGCGATGGAGCCGAGCCGATCGCGCCCGACATCGTGCCGGGGACCTGCGTCGGCGGCTTGGCGGAGACGGAGCCGGAGCCCCTGGAAAGGTCCTCGGCGCGCCAGGTCGGCGCCATGGTCTACACCTCGGGCACCACGGGGAAGCCCAAGGGCGTGATGCTGAGCCACCGCAACCTGCTCTACAACGCCGCCGTCGCCAAGGCGATCCGCCGGACCATGCCGGCTGACCGGATGTACATCGTGCTGCCGATCTCCCACATCTTCGGGCTCGCCTCGGTCTTCCTCGCGGGGCTGATGGGCGGCGCGCGCATCCGGCTGGTGCCACGCTTCGACCCACAGGCCATGCTCGACGCCCTGGCGCACGACGGGATCACCATGGCCCAGGGCGTGCCGACCATGTACGCCAAGCTGCTCGAGCACATCGAAGCTCGCGGCATCGTGCCGCGCGCGCCGCACGTCCGGTTCCTGTCCTCGGGCGGCGGGCCGCTCGAGCCGGAGCTCAAGGCGCGCGTCGAGCGCACCTTCGGCGTCCGGCTCCAGAACGGCTACGGGCTGAGCGAGGCCGCGCCTGTCGTCGCCCTGACCCGGCTCGACGATCCGAACCCAAAGTCCTCGATCGGCTACCCGCCGCCCGGTGTCGCCGTGCGCCTGGTTGACGAGGCTGGCCGCGACGTCGTCCCCGGCACGACCGGCGAGCTGTGGACCAAGGGCCCCAACGTCATGCTCGGCTACTACAAGGAGCCAGTCCTGACCCGCGAGGTCGTCACCGAGGACGGCTGGCTCAAGACCGGCGACCTCGCGCGCGCCGAGGCGGACGGCCGGCTCTTCATCATGGGCCGCAAGAAGGAGCTGATCATCCGGGGCGGCTTCAACGTCCATCCCGAGGAGGTCGAGGCGGCCCTGAACGCGCACCCGGCGGTGTCGCTGTCGGGTGTGATCGGGCGGGCCAACGGCACCGACGAGGACGTCATCGCGTTCGTCGAGCCGCGCCCGGGCGCCCGCGTGACCGAAGACGAGCTCGCGGCCCACGTCGCCGGCCGCCTCGCCGGCTACAAGCGGCCGTCCCGCTTCGTCATCGTCGAGGCGTTGCCGGCGACGTCCAGCGGCAAGGTCATGAAGGCGCGCCTGCGCGAGCTGGCGAGGGCGCTGTGACCGCCCTGCCCGTTCGCGTGCTCGACAAGCGGTTCCTCGCGATCGTCGGCGAGGCGCCCGAGATCGACGTCATCGGCGACGGCTACGTCTTCACCGAGGGGCCGGTGTGGCACCCGCGCGAGCGCTGGCTCGTGTTCAGCGACATCCCGTCGAGCCGGCTCCACGTCTGGCGGCCGGCGCGCGGTGTCGCGGTGTTGCGCGAGCCCACGAACATGACCAACGGCAACACCCTCGATCGCGCCGGTCGGCTGCTCTGCTGCGAACACGCCACGAGCCGCGTGACGCGCACCGAGGCCGACGGGCGGCTCACCGTTCTGGCCAGTCACTGGCACGGCAAGGAGCTCAACAGCCCCAACGACATCGTCGTCAGGAGCGATGGCCGCATTTACTTCACCGACCCGATCTACGGCCGCGAGGCGGGCACCGGCATGGTGCGCGAGCCCGAGCTCGACTTTCGCGGCGTCTACCGCATCGACCCCGACGGACGGCTCGTTTTGCTCACGGATGACTTCGACCAGCCCAATGGGCTTTGCTTCACGCCGGACGAACGCCGGCTCTACGTCAACGACAGCCGCGCCGGCACCATCCGGCTGTTCGATGTCGACGCGGACGGCGGGCTGAAGGGCGGCCGGCTGTGGGCCGACGTCGGCAACGAGCCTTCGGGCTCGCCCGACGGCATGAAAGTGGACAGCCAGGGCAACGTCTATTCGTGCGGACCCGGCGGCGTGCACGTCTACGCGCCCGACGCCACCCTGCTCGGCGTCATGCTGTTCGACGCCTTAGTCGCGAACTTCTGCTTCGGCGAGGACGATCTTCGTTCGCTCTTCGTCACGGTGACGGATAAGGTTGTGCGGGTGTGCGTCAAACTGCCCGGCCTGCCCGTGTTCTGAAGCGGAGCGGTTCCCATGGGCACCATTGCTGGACACGAAGATCGCGATCTAGAATCGTTCGCACGTTGACCCATCGAGCCTGAGGGAGCCCCGCCATGGCCGCCGTCGAGAAGCTTCCCCCGTTCACCCGCCCGCTCGGCGACGATCCGCTGGCGTCCTACACCCTGCCCGCGCGCTGGTATACCGATCCCGCGATCTACGAACGCGAGAAGCGCGCAATCTTCTACAAGACTTGGCACTACGTCGGACACCGCTCGCAGGTCGGGCAGCCCGGCGACTACGTCACCGGCATGGTCGCGGACCAGCGCGTGTTCGTCATTCGAAGTCAGGACGGCCGCTTGCGCGCGTTCCACAACACCTGCCGGCACCGCGGTCATCATCTGCTGAAGGGCGCGGGCAACGTCGGCCTGTTCGTGACCTGCCCCTATCACGCCTGGGCGTACGATTCCGAGGGCGGGCTCAGGACCGCGCGCAACTGCCAGCACCTGAAGGACTTCCGCAAGGAGGACTTTCCCTTGATCGAGCTCGCGGTCGAGGACTTCTGCGGCTTCGTGTTCGTCAACCTGGACCGGGGCGCGAGGCCGCTCGCCGAGCAGATGGCCGGGCTCGAGGCCGATCTCCGCGCGCGCGTCCCCGATCTCGACGCCATGCGGCCGGTGCGCACGTTCGAGTTCGGCAACGGCACGATCAAGGCCAACTGGAAGGTGGTCGTCGACAACTTCGTCGAGTGCTATCACTGCACCCCGTCGCACCCGGCGTTCGCCGAGATCCTCGACATGGAGCGCTATCAGCAGGACGACCACGGGCCGTGGTCGCGCCAGATCGGCGTCAGAACCCGGGCCAACGAGACGGTCTACCCGATCCGCGACGACGACAGGGTGCAGGAGGCGGCGTTCTGGTACCTGTGGCCGACCACGACGATCAACGTCATGCCCGGCCGATCGGAGCTCAACGTCTCGACCATGAGCCCGCACGGCCCCGATACCGCCGGCTTCATCGGCCATCAGTATTCGATCAATGGATCGCTCGACGAGACCCGGATGAGCTACATCACCGAAATCCTCGGCATGGAGGACAAGGGGCTCTGCGAGTCGGTGCAGGTAGGCCTGCGCAGCCTGGCGTTCGACCAGGGCCGCATCGTCGTCGATGCCCAGCGCTCCGGCATCAGCGAGCACGCGCTCCATCGCTTCCATCTGTTGGTCAGGCAGGCGCTGGAAGCATAGGCCGGGTTCCGTCGAGCTGGACCCGCCCGCCCTCACCCTGCCCTCTCCCGTCAAGGG
>JBBDQV010000025.1:7373-11701 GCA_040905845.1 Alphaproteobacteria bacterium
GAGGGTTGCGTAGAATTGGCGCGGCCGAAGGGCGCGCCTACCCGAAGCTGGGTGAGGGGGGGCCGAAGCGAGCGAAACGCGTTTCGAGCGGCACTCGTCACTTCCCGCCGCCCGCGATGTCGTGGGTGTCGCGGGTCAGGTAGTAGGCGCCGAGGATCGGCAGGAACGTCACGGCGATCACGAACACGGCGACCACGTTGGTCACCGGGCGTTGGCGCGGCCGGACCAGCTCGGTCAGCATCCAGATCGGCAGGGTCTGCTGCTGGCCCGCGGTGAAGGTCGTGACGATGACCTCGTCGAACGAGAGCGCGAAGGCGAGCATGCCCCCGGCCAGCAGCGCCGTCGCGATGCTCGGCAGCACGATGCGCCGGAAGGTCTGGAACCCGTCGGCGCCCAAATCCATCGACGCCTCGATGAGCGAGCTCGCCGTGCGCCGGAAGCGCGCGAGCACGTTGTTGTAGACGACGACGACGCAGAACGTCGCGTGGCCGACGACGATGGTCCAGAAGCTGAACGGCAGGTCGGCGAGGCTGAGCGCGGCGCGCAGCGCGATCCCGGTGAGCACGCCGGGCAGCGCGATCGGCAGGATGATCATCAGGGTGATCGCCTCGCGCCCGAAGAAGCGGGCGCGGTGGATCGCCGCGGCGGCGAGCGTGCCGAGCACGAGCGCCATCGCGGTCGAGATCGCCGCGACCCGCACCGAAAGCCCGATCGCCCGCCAGATGTCGTCGCGGCCCCAGGCGACGGCGAACCACTCGAGCGTCAGGCCCGGCGGCGGGAACGCGTAGCTCTTCTCCTCGGTGGTGAAGGCGTAGAGGAAGATCAGCGCGAGCGGCAGCCAAAGGAAGAGAAGCCCCGCGCCGGCCGCTAGCCTGAGCCCGAGCGGCGCGCGCGCGTCCCTAGAGCGCATCGAACGCCCCCAGCCGGCGCGCGAGCGACAGGTAGCCCGCCATGACCAGGATCGGCACCACCGAGAACGCGGCGGCGAGCGGGATGTTCCCCGCCGTGCCCTGGTGCTGGTAGACCGCCTGGCCGATGAAGAACTTCGACGCGCCGATGATGCCCGGGATGATGTAGTCCCCGAGGGTGAGCGAGAACGTGAAGATCGATCCCGCCACCACGCCGGGAAACGCCAGCGGCAGGATGACGCGGCGAAACGTCGCGCCCGGCGGCGCGCCGAGATCGCCCGAGGCTTCGATCATCGATATCGGAACGCGTTCGACCGCCGCCTCGATGGGCAAGATCATGTACGGCAGCCAGATGTAGACGAAGACAACGTAGGTGCCGATGTAGGAGACCGAAAGCGAAGGGCCGCCGACCACGGGCAGCGCCAGGATGCCGTCGAGCAGCCACGTGAGCCCCGCCTCGCCGAACAGCCAGGTCAGGATGCCCTCCTTCGCCAGGATCAGCTTCCACGCGTAGACGCGCACGAGGTAGCTCGACCACAGCGGCAGCATGACCCCCAGGTAGAACAGCGCCTTGGTGCGAGGGCTGGCGTAGCGCGCCATGTAGTAGGCGATCGGGAACGCGATGGCCCCCGTGGTCAGTGTGACCACCGCCGCCATCACCGTGGTCCGGATGATGATGTCGAGGTTCGCCGGAGTGAACAGCTCGCCGTAGGTCGCCAGCGTGAACGAATGGACAACGAGGCCACTGAACGGGTCGATCGAGAAGAAGCTCTGCACCAGGAGCGCGAACAGCGAGCCGAGGTAGACGATGCCGAGCCACAGGACAGGCGGCATGAGAAGCAGGGCCAGCGCGAGCACGGGCCGGCGGTAGAGCGCGGTCGACGCCCTGCGCGCGAGGGACGGGGGTCCCAGGCTCGCGGTCGCCGCGGTCACGCAAGCCCCTTGAGCGGCCGGGCGTGCGCGCGCTGCCAGGCCAGGCGAACGGCGCGGCCCTGGCGCGCCAGCGCCTGGGCCGGGTCGCCGAGGCGGTTCTGCTCGACCACCGAAAGCTCGACGCCTCCGGGCAGCACCACCGCGTAGCGAACCAGGGCGCCGAGGAAATCGACCCCGGCAACGGTGCCCTCGACGACGACGCGATCGTCCCCGACGGACGCCCCGGGCGCCAGCAGCTCTATCTTCTCGGGCCGGATGGCGATCGGCTCGGGCGAACCGGTCAGCCCGAACGCCGCATCGCCCGATAGGATGTTCGAGGTGCCGACGAAGCCCGCGACGAACGCGCTCGCCGGCCGCTCGTAGATCTCGGCCGGCGTGCCGATCTGTTCGACGCGGCCCTCGTTGAAGACGGCGATCCGGTCGGCCATGGTCAGCGCCTCCTGCTGGTCGTGGGTCACGTAGACGAACGTGATCCCAACCTGACGTTGGATCGCCTTCAGCTCGACCTGCATCTGCTCGCGCAGCTTGAGGTCGAGCGCGCCCAGGGGCTCATCGAGCAACAGGACCTTCGGGTGATCGACGAGCGCGCGGGCGAGCGCGACACGCTGGCGCTGCCCGCCCGAAAGCTGGGATGGACGCGCGTCCGCGCGCCCGGCGAGCTTGACCATCTCGAGCATCTCGCCGGCGCGGCGCCGGCGCTCGGCCTTGGCGACGCCGCGGAAGATGAGGCCGTAGGCGACGTTGTCCGCCACCGACATGTGGGGAAACAGCGCGTAGTCCTGGAACACCGTATGGACGTCGCGCTCGTAGGGCGGGACGCCGGCCACGGGCTCGCCCAGGATGAACACCTCGCCCGCGGTCGGCTGGTCGAACCCGGCGACGAGCCTCAGGCAGGTCGTCTTGCCGGAGCCCGAGGGGCCGAGCATGGCGAAGAACTCGCCGTCGGCGATCTCGAAGCTCACATCATCGACCGCCTTGACCACGCCGAAGTCGCGGCTGACCGAGGCGAAGCGAACGGCCGGAAGGACCGGCCCTGTCTGCGTCATGGATGCACCGACGAAAGCGCGCGGCGGGGACATCGGCCCCCGCCGCGTCGCGTCGTCGTCAGCGTCCGCCGAGCACGGCGATGTAGTCCGAGACCCAGCGGTAGTAGGGCACACACTCCTTGCCGTCGCCGCAGTTGGTCACCGGCGTGCGCCAGAAGTGGATCCTCGCGAAGTTGTCGAGGCCGTTGGTCTTGCAGCCCTCATCGCCCAGCAGCGCGTTCCCCATGCACGCCGCGAGGTTGACCGGCACCGAGCCGAACCACGCGGCCAGGTCACCCTGCAGCTTCGGGTTGAGCGAATGCTCCATCCACATGTAGGCGCAGTTGGGATGGGCCGCCTCGGCGTGCAGCATGGTCGTGTCGGCCCAGCCCGTGGCGCCTTCCTCGGGCACCGTCGAGGCGATCGGCTGACCCTCGGCCGCCAGCAGGTTGACCTGGAACGGCCACGAAGAGGACGCCGCGACGCCTTCGTTCTTGAAGTCGTCGATCTGAATGAAGGCGTCGTGCCAGTAGCGGTTGACGATCAGGCGCTGGCCGCGCAGCAGCGTCAAGGCTGCCTGGTACTGGTCCTCGGTCAGCGCGTAAGGATCGGTGATGCCGAGCTCGGGGTTGTGCGCCATGAGATAGAGCGCGGCGTCGGCGATATAGATCGGCCCGTCGTAGGCCTGGACGCGGCCCTTGTTCGACTGGCCGTCGGGCAGCGTCGTCTCCGCGAACACGACCGACCAGCTCGTCGGCGGCTTATCCCCGAAGACGTTGGCGTTGTACATCAGAACGTTCGGGCCCCACTGGTAGGGCGTGCCGTAATGCTTGCCGTCGACCGTGTGCCAGGGGGAGTTCTGCAGCCGCTCGTCGACGCTCTTGAAGCTCGGGATCAACTCGACGTTGACCTCCTGGACCCGCTTGCCGGCGATCAGGCGCAGGCTGGCGTCGCCCGACGCGGTGACCAGGTCGAAACCGCCCTCGTTCATCAGCGCGACCATCTCGTCCGAAGTATTCGCGGTCTTGACGCGGACCTGGCACCCCGTCTTGGCCTCGAAGTCCGTCACCCAGTCGTAATTGGCGTCGGCCTCTCCGCGTTCGATGTAGCCGGGCCAGGCGACGATATCGACGGCGCCCTCGCCCGCTCCCAGCTCCATCAGCATGTCGGCGCCGGCCGGGCCGCTCGCGCCGGCGAACGCCGCGACGCCGACAGCCGCAAGCAATGACTTGCGCACCATGGTGGTCCCTCCCTGAACGCCGCCCGTTCGACGGCGGTTCAAGCTAGCAACAGCGCACGCGGCGGGCAATCGGGACCGTGGCAGGGGTCAGGGCGCGCCCGGGTAGACCCCGTCCCATTCTGGTCCGGGCGGTGAGTCCCGCAGCACGGCAACCCGCCGGTCGTAGAGATCGCACAGCTTGCCGAAGTCCGCGGCGCCCAGCGCGACGTGGCCGTCGAGCAA
>JBBDQV010000026.1:0-248 GCA_040905845.1 Alphaproteobacteria bacterium
GCGCGCTCGGCGCCCGGGCGGTCGCGCTCTACACCGGGGCGGACCGTTTGCTCGACGCGGCCGCCCAGCTCGCCGGCGGCCTGGGCGTACGACTCGACGTCCTCGCGCTGGCGCCCGACCAGAACGGCGCCGAGGCCTTGCGCCGGCGTATCGAGGACTGGCGCGCGCGCTCGGGGAGCGCGGTGACCGTGACCGCCTTGGCGACGGGCGACGTCGCGAGCATCGCCCGCGCCATTGAACAAGGCGGG
>JBBDQV010000026.1:258-11470 GCA_040905845.1 Alphaproteobacteria bacterium
CGGCCTCGTCAAGGCCGCCCCCGACGGCCTTTTCGCTCGGCCGGGACAGCTCGAGGCCCTCATCGAGGCGCTCGACCTTCCCTTCCTGCTGCTGCGCTGAACGCCTATGCCGCCCTGGTGAAGTTCTTCCAGATCATCGTCCCGTCCGGCAGGAGCGCCGGGACGATGGTATCGCGGTGGATGGCGGCGATGAACTCGTGGGTGATGAAGGTGTAGCAGCCCGACTCCTCCATCAGGTCCTGCATGCGCTGGTACATCCCGTCGCGGGCGGCGGGATCGAGCGTGACGAGCGCCTTGGCGTGCAGCTCGTCGAACTCGGGGTTGGAGAATCGCTCCCAGTTCCACACGCCGACCTGCTGGGTCGTGAACCACATCGTGTACCAGCCCGGATCCGGATTGGACGAGAAGCGGTTGTACATGATCTGCAGGTCCTTCCACTGCTCGCCGGAGGCCTGGTCGCCAATGGTCCACCAGACGCCCGAATCGTGGGCGTTGATCTCGGCCTCGATACCGATCTCGGCCAGGTTGGCCTGGATGACCTGCACGGCGCTCAGGTAGGTCTGCTTGTTCAGCAGGTCGATGCGCGTCTTGAAGCCGTTCGGGAACCCCGCCTCGGCGAGCAGCGCCTTCGCCCGCGCGACGTCGCGCTGGCCGCCGTAGAGGTTCCTGTCGCGGTGACCGACCAGGCCCGGCGGGACGATGCCCGTGGCGGGCTCGGCGATGCCGAAGTACGCCGCCTCCATGATCGCGGGGATGTCGATGACGAGCTGGACCGCGCGCCGCACGCGCTCGTCGGCGAATTGCGGGTGGTCCCTGTTGATGCCGACCCAGACGTACTTGAGCGACGGCTTCTCGATCAGCTTGCTGCCGGCCGGCGGGTTCTCGCGCAGCGCCTGGACCGATGAAACCGCGACCTGCGTGTAGTCAAGCTCGCCCGCGAGGTAGGCGTTCTCGGCCGTGAGCTCGTCCTCGATCGGGTAGACCTCGATCGTGGCGAACGCGGACTTCGGACCGGCGTAGTCGGGGTTGAGCGCGAGCACCGTCTTCTGCTTGGGCAGCCACTCCTTGACGACGTAGGGCCCCGAGGTCGCCGGCGGCGCGGAGGTGAACTTCCTGTCGGGCAGGGTCTCCATCGCCGCCTTCGACAGGATGAAGCCCGACAGCGCGGGCAGCGTCGTCGTCCACAGCGGCGCGAACGGCTCCTTGAGCACGATGGTGCCCGAACGATCGTCGTGGACCTCGACGTGATCGAGCGTCTTCCAGTCGTCGGCGTAGGGCGATTCGACCGCCGGATCGGCGACGCGCTCGTAAGTGTACTTGACGTCGTGGGCGGTCAGCGCGCCGAAGCCATTGGTCCAGCCGAGCCCTGACTTCAGCGTGAAGTTGATGTGGAGATCATCCGCCGCCTCGATCGAGTCGGCGGCCTCGAGCTCCCAACCCCACGCGTCGCCGGTCTTGGCCGTGACCAGCTTGTGGAACAGGCACTCGTCGATGTCGGTCTCGGGCGCCGACAGGATGAACGCCGGATCGAGCACCTGGAGATCGGAATAGCTGCGCACGCGCAAGGTGTCGCCGTCGGCGCGCGCCAGGCGCGGCCGCGCGGCCGCCGCCGCGCCGAGCGCGGCCGAACCCTGGACGAACCGGCGCCGCGACAGCGGCAAAAGACTCTTTGTCATTGGATCCTCCCTCTGGTCGCACCCGCGCATCGACGGGGCTTTGACAAAGTCTAGCCCGACTCCCGCGCCACGCACACTGCCCATGTGCGCATCCGCGGGGCGCCCGAGACGATCCCGGCGCCGAGACGGATCTCGGCGCCGGTAGGTCGCCGAAGGGGAGAGGTCCCGCCCTGGGCGGGTGGTTCAGGCGGCCTTGACCGTGATCTTCTTGGCCGACTGGACGGCCGACGGCTTCTTGGCCAGGGTCACGGTCAGCAGGCCCTTGGCGAACTCGGCCTTGACCTTGTCCTCGTCGACCTCGGCGGGCACGCCGACCTGCCGGCTGAACGCTCCGTAGCTGCGCTCGATCCGGTGGAAGTTCTTGCCCTTCTCCTCCTTCTCGGCCTTTTTCTCGCCCTTGATCGTAAGCACGCCGTCGGCCAGCGTCACGTCGACCTCCTTCTCGTCGATGCCGGGAAGCTCGGCGGTGACGATGACCTCCTTCTCGGTCTCCGCCACGTCGACGCTCGGAACGACCGTGCCGCCGAACGATTCGGCGAGACGCGGGAACCCCCGGCCGAAGTCGTCGAACAGGCGGTCGACCTCTTCGTGCAGGGTGCGCAAGGGATGCTCGCCCGTACGGCGGCCACCCCACCAGGGTGTGATGTCACGAAGGCTCATAGCTGATCCTCCTCGATCGGTTGGATGCTGGAGACCATGATGCGATCCACGTAGGTACGCGTTGACGTACGTCAAGCTCCGTCAGTGCGAGAACAGCACCGGAACGGTCATGTGGCCCAAGATCGCGCGCGTCACGCCGCCCAGAACAATCTCGACCAGGCGCGGATAGCCGTAGGCGCCCATGACGATCAGGTCCGCGGCGAGATCGGCGGCGCGGCTGAGCAGAAGGTCGGCAACGGCCACATCCTCGCCATGGACCTGGGCCGCCTCGGCGCGCACGCCGTGGCGCGCGAGGTAGAGCGAGATGTCGGCGCCGGGCACGTCGCCGTGCCGTGACGCCGAGCGTTGGGGCCTGACGACCAGCACCGTGACCGCGCGCGCGGCCACGAGCAGGGGCAACGCGTCGTCGATGGCTCGCTTCGCCTCGCGGCTCGCGTTCCAGGCGACCAGAACGCGCTCCCCGATGCTCGCGAACGTGCCGACGCGCGGCACGACGAGCACCGGCCCGCCGGCCGCGAACACGACGCGGTCGGGCAGATCGAGCGTGGCCCGCGACGCGTCGTCGTCCGGATCGGCCTGGCCCAGGATGGTCAGGTCGGCGTAGCGGGCGCTCTGACCGACCACCTCGGTCGGGTAACCTTCGACCGCGCGCCATTCGGCGGCGATGCCCGCCGTCTCCGTCGCGGTGCGAAACGCCGCCTCGACAATGGCCGCCTGGTCCCGCCCGAAGCGCACCTGCTCCTCGATGATCTCGGGCGGGATCGGCGCGTGCGTCATCATGGGGACGAACGGCGGCGCGATGACGTGGAGCCCCGTCAGGTGGGCGCCATAGCGTTGGGCGAGCCGGATCGCCGCCTCGACGCGCGCCGGCGCGCGCCGCGATGCATCGACGTGGACCAGGATATCCTTCACGTTCGATCTCCTTGCCGTTGGTGCCGCATTTAGGGAGTCGCCGCTAGGGCGACAACCCCCAGCGTTGCCGCGTTGACGATCAGCAGCACGACGGCGACCACCCGCAGGGCGGCGCCCGCGCGTCGCGCGAGCCCGTGCCCGGCGAAGCCCACGAGCATCAGCGCGGGCGCGGTGCCGGCCGCGAAGGCCACCATCGCCGCGGCGCCCAGCCCGGCGTGCGCCGTCGCCGCGGCGCCGGCGAGCGCCGCGTAGAGCAGGCCACACGGCAGGAACCCGAGCAGCACGCCGAGCGCGTAGCGTCCGCCCGACCCGCGCCGGCCGAGACCGGGCGCGAGACCGGCGGCGATGCGGGCGAGCGCGGCCAGCGGCCCTGCGCGACGGCGCGACGGAACGGCGACGCCGAAAGCCTGCGCGGAGATCAAGGCGGCGGCGGCGAGCAGCAGGGGCACCGCGAGCCACGCCACGTCGGCGAAGCGCGCCACGAGCCCGGCGCCGCCCGCGACGACGGCGCCGAGAAGGGCATAGGTCGTCGCCCGCCCGAGGTGATAGGGCAGCAACGCGGCCGCCAGGAGGCGCCGGGTACGCCCACTGGGCCGGGGCGCACCGCCGGCGGCGGCCTGGCCCAGGACGAACGGTCCGCACATCCCGGCGCAGTGGGCGAAGCCCCCGGCCAGACCGGCCAGGAACAGGCCCGCCACGGGCCCATAGCCCTGGACTAAGCCGTCCCGACACAGCTCCACGAGCGAGATCAACGCGGCCCAAGCGTCGCCTGGCGGTGTCATGCGCGACGATGACCAGGCGCGAGGCGCCGGGCCTTGACGTGGATCAAGGCTCACACGCCCGCGTCATGGGATGGGGGGCCCGGCACCGAACTTGGGGGGTCCGATGAGCGCTGCCACGATGCCCGAAACCGCGGTCTACAACGAGCGAGTCGTGCGCCAGTTCACAATCGCGACGATGGTCTGGGGCGTGGCGGCGTTCGCCGCGGGGCTGGTCATCGCGCTCCAGCTCGCCTTTCCCGCGCTCAACCTGGGGCTGCCGTGGACGACGTTCGGCCGGCTCAGGCCGCTGCACACCTCGGCCGCGATCTTCGCCTTCGGCGGCAACGCGCTCTTGGCCACCTCGCTGTTCGTCGTGCAGCGCACCTGCCGGGCGCGGCTGTTCGGCGGCGACTGGCTCGCCGGATTCCTGTTCTGGGGCTACCAGATCTTCATCGTCCTGGCGGCGACCGGCTACCTGATGGGGATCACCCAGGGGCGCGAGTACGCCGAGCCGGAGTGGTACACCGACCTCTGGCTCACGGCCGTCTGGGTGGTCTACCTGGTGGTCTTCGGCGGCACGATCCTGAAGCGCCGCGAGCCGCACATCTACGTCGCCAACTGGTTCTACCTCGCGTTCATCGTCACCGTCGCGCTGCTGCATATCGTCAACAACCTGGCGGTGCCGGTCTCGCTCGGCGGGGTCAAGAGCTACTCGCTGTTCGCGGGCGTCCAGGACGCGCTGACCCAGTGGTGGTACGGGCACAACGCCGTCGGCTTCTTTCTGACCGCCGGGTTCCTCGGCATCATGTACTACTTCGTGCCCAAGCGGGCGAACCGGCCGATCTATTCGTACCGGCTGTCGATCGTCCACTTCTGGTCGCTGATCTTCCTCTACATCTGGGCGGGGCCGCACCACCTGCACTACACGGCGCTGCCCGATTGGGCGCAGACGCTGGGCATGGTGTTCTCGGTCATGCTGTGGATGCCGTCGTGGGGCGGCATGATCAACGGCCTGATGACGCTCTCCGGGGCGTGGGACAAGCTGCGCACCGACCCGGTGCTGCGGTTTCTGGTCGCCGCCGTTGGCTTCTACGGCATGAGCACGTTCGAGGGGCCGATGATGTCGATCAAGCCGGTCAACGCGTTGAGCCACTACACCGACTGGACCATCGGCCACGTCCACTCCGGCGCGCTCGGCTGGGTCGCCTTCATCAGCTTCGGCGCCGTCTACCACCTGGTGCCGGTGTTGTGGCGGCAGCGCGAGCTCTATTCGCTGCGCCTGGTCAGCACTCACTTCTGGATCGCGACCGTCGGCATCGTCCTCTACATCGTCGCCATGTGGGTCTCGGGGATCATGCAGGGCCTGATGTGGCGCACCTACGACGAGCTCGGCTTCCTGCAGTACTCGTTCGTCGAGACCGTCGACGCCATGCACCCGTTCTACGTGGTCCGCGCGCTGGGTGGCCTGCTGTTCGTGATCGGCGCGCTGATCATGGTGTTCAACCTCGTTCGCACGATCCAGGGGCGCACGCGGGCGGAGCCGGAATTCAGGGCGGCCGTCGCCGCTGGCGCCGATTGAGGAGACGTTTGTCATGTTCAGCCACGACCGCGTCGAGCGGAACCTGGTCCTGCTGACCGTCCTGGTCCTGATCACCGTCGCGATCGGCGGGTTGGTCGAGATCGTGCCGCTCTACACGATCGAGGCGACCATCGAGCGCGTGCGCGGCGTGCGGCCCTATTCGCCGCTCGAGCTCATGGGGCGCAACATCTACATCCGCGAAGGCTGCTACGTCTGCCATAGCCAGATGGTCCGGCCGTTCCGCGACGAGGTGGAACGCTACGGCCACTACAGCCTGGCCGCCGAGAGCATGTACGACCACCCGTTCCAGTGGGGCTCGAAGCGCACCGGCCCCGACCTCGCGCGCGTCGGCGGCAAGTACTCGAACGACTGGCACGCCGCGCACATGATCGACCCGCGCGCCGTCGTGCCGGAGTCGATCATGCCCGCCTACCGCTTTCTCGCCGAACGGCCGCTCGGCTATTTCGACGCCGCGGCCCACCTCGAGGCGAACCGCGCGGTCGGCGTGCCCTACTCCGAGGAGATGATCGAGCGCGCCCTGGCCGACGTCGAGGCCCAGCTAGCGGCCGAGCCCGACGCGGCGTTCCTCGCCCGCTATCCGGGCGCGGCGACCGGCGATTTGGACGGCGACCCGACCGCCATCACCGAGCTCGACGCGATCATCGCCTACCTGCAGGTGCTCGGCCGCATGGTCGACTTCTCGTCGGTCACCCCCGAGGACCTGAGGCAGTAGCGGCCGCCATGGAAGCCTTCATCGCGGCCCTGAAGTCGTTGTGGCTCCTTTGGCTGTTCGCCCTGTTCGTCGGCATCGTCGCGTGGGCCTACGCCCCCAAGCGGCGTCGCCGGCTCCAGAGCCACGGCTCCATCCCCCTGCGCGACGAGGACTAGGATCATGCCGACCAAGCTCGAGAAGGACGCGATCACCGGGATGGAGATCCGCGACCACGAATGGGACGGGCTCAGGGAGCTCAACACCCCGTTGCCCAAGTGGTGGGTCTACATTCTCTACGCGACGATTCTCTGGTCCGCCGTCTACGTCGTGCTCTACCCCGGTGTCCCAGGCTTTCGCGGCGTGCTCGACTGGGCGCAGCGCGAGGAGATCGTCGATCGCCTGGCCGAGTCGCGCGCAGCGCAGGCCGCGCGTCTCGACCGCATGGGGGCGTCCGATCTCGCGGCCGTCGCCGCCGACCCCGAGCTCGGCGCCTTCGCCATCGCCGGCGGGCGCGCGGCGTTCGCCGACAACTGCGCGCCGTGTCACGGCCAGGGCGGCGCCGGGCGACCGGGCGGCTTCCCCGCCCTGGTCGACGACGATTGGATCTGGGGCGGCTCGCCCGAGGCGATCCACCAGACGATCGCCTACGGCATTCGCTCCAGCCATGACGAGACGCGCGTCTCCGACATGCCTCGGTTCGGCGCGGACGGCCTGCTGACGCGCGAGTCGATCGGCGATGTCGCCGAGTACGTGCTGTCCCTCTCGGGAACGGCCGAGGACCCGGCGGCGGCGAAGCGGGGCGGCGTGATCTTCACCGAGAACTGCGCCGTCTGCCACGGCGAGGACGGGCGCGGCATCGCCGACGTCGGCGCGCCCGACCTGGCCGACGCCATCTGGCTCTACGGCGGAGACCGCGCATCGGTCGCGGCCAGCATCACGAGCCCGCACGGCGGGGTGATGCCGGCGTGGACCGGTCGGCTCGACGAGGCGACGATCAAGATGCTCGCGCTCTACGTGCACGGCCTGGGCGGCGGAGAGTAGGTCTTCGTCCCATGACCATGGTCGGCGACATCGTCGTGGTCGAGGACGCGGTCTCGACCAAGGCGCGGAAGCGGGACCCGCTCTACGTCGATCGCGTGCGGGTCTACCCGAAGCGCGTCCACGGAACTTTCCGGCGCGTCAAATGGGCGGCGCTGATCGTCCTGCTCGCGATCTACTACATCGCGCCGTGGCTCCGGTGGGATCGCGGGCCGGGCGCGCCGGACCAGGCGTTCCTGATCGACATGCCCAACCGGCGCGCGTACTTCCTGTGGCTCGAGATCTGGCCGCAGGAGGTCTACTTCCTCATGGGGCTGCTGATCATCGCGGCGTTCGGCCTGTTCTTCGTCACTAGCCTGGCGGGTCGTGTGTGGTGCGGCTATGCCTGCCCCCAGACCGTGTGGACCGACCTCTATATGTGGGTCGAGCGCCTGATCGAAGGCGACCGCAACGCGCGCATCAAGCTCGATGCCGCGCCGCTCTCGGCGGGCAAGCTCGCGATAAAGTCGACCAAGCACGGCGCGTGGCTCGCGATCGCCGCGCTGACGGGCGGCGCGTGGATCATGTACTTCAACGACGCGCCGACCGTCATCGGCGCGCTCGTGACCGGCGCGGTCTCGCTCAAGGTCACTTTCTTCTTCGGGCTGTTCACGGCCACGACCTACCTGCTCGCCGGGTGGTCGCGCGAGCAGGTCTGCACCTACATGTGCCCGTGGCCCCGCTTCCAGTCGGCGATGTTCGACGAGGACACCTACGTCGTCACGTATCAGGCGTGGCGCGGCGAGCCGCGCGGCAAGCGCAAGAAGGGCGAGAGCTGGGAGGGCCGCGGCCACTGCGTCGACTGCAACCAGTGCGTCGCCGTGTGCCCGACCGGGATCGACATACGCGACGGCTCGCAGCTCGAATGCATCGGCTGCGGGCTGTGCATCGACGCCTGTGACGGCGTCATGTCGAAGGTGGGACTACCCAGCCACCTGATCACGCTCGACACCCAGTCCCATCAGGCGGCGCGGACCGCGGGCCGGCCGCTCCGCTACCGGGTCGTACGGCCGCGCACGATCCTCTACGCGGCGCTCCTGCTGCTCGCCTCGGGGCTCATGGCTGCGGGCCTGGCCGCCCGGACGACGAGCGAGGTGACCGTCCAGCACGAGCGCAACCCGCTGTTCGTGACCCTGTCGGACGGCGCCATCCGCAACGACTACACGATCAAGATCTTGAACAAGGAGCGGCTCGCCCGGCACTTCGTCGTCAGCGTCGAGGGGCTGGCGGGCGCCCGGGTCTGGATCGAGGGCCAGGAGGGTCTGGCGCTCGCCGCCGCCGCCGACGCGGTCACGACCGCGCGGGTCCACGTCGCCGTCCCCGGCGCCGCCGCTCCCGCCGGATCGAGCGAGATCGTCGTCGCGATCACGGACATCGCCAGCAACGCGACCGCGCGGCACGGCTCCGTCTTCGTCGGACCCGAGCGATGACGAGCGACGCCGCCGGCCGCCGAGGCAGCGGGTGGATCCCTTGGGTCTTCGCCGGGGCGTTCGGCCTGGTCGTGGCGGCCAACGGCGCGCTCGTCTACCTCGCGACCTCGACGTTCAACGGGCTGGTGACCGAGAACGCCTATCAGGAAGGCGTGGCGTTCAACAGGATGCTTGAGCGAGCCGACGACCAGGCGAGAACCGCCTGGTCGGTCGAGCCGTCGTTCAGCGCCAAGGGCGGCATGACGGGCGAGCTGACCCTGGTGGTCGCCACGCGCGACGGCGCGCCGCTGACCGGCGCCGTGGCGACGGTGCGGTTCGTCCGGCCGATCCAGGAGGGGTACGACTTCGACGCGTCCCTGGCGAGCCGAGGCGACGGCCGCTACGGCGCGACGGTAACCTTCCCCCTCCCGGGTCTGTGGGATGCCCACGTCACGATCGAGCGCGACGGCCGCGTCCACGGGCTGGTGCGCCGCCTGGTCGTCCGCTGATGGCGGCCTGCGCCCATTGCGGCGAGGCGGTCGCCAATGCATCGGGCGACGGGCCGGCCTTCTGCTGCGCGGGGTGCGGGGCGGCCCACGGCCTGATCCGTGGCCTGGGCCTCGGGGCCTACTACGCGCGCCGTTCGATCGACCCCGCGGCCCGGCCGCCCAGGCCCGAGGACCATGGCGCGCTCGACCCGACGCCGTTCGTGCGGGCTGGCGACGACGGAACCTGCCGGGTCGACCTGATGGTCGACGGGCTGCACTGCGCCGCGTGCGTCTGGCTCATCGAATCGGTGCTAACTCGGCTCCCCGGCGTCGTCGCGGCCCGCGTCAACCTGTCGACGCGACGGCTCGCGCTGGCGTGGCACGGTGTCGCGGCCGACGCGGCCCGGCTGGTCGGCGCCGTCACGGCGCTCGGCTACCGGCTGGTGCCCTACGATCCCGCGCGGCTCGACGCCGCGGAATCCCGGGCGGAGACGACGCTGCTGCGCGCCATGGCGGTCGCCGGGTTCGCCGCGGCCAACGTCATGCTGCTCTCGGTCGCGGTGTGGTCGGGCCAGGCGAGCGTCATGGGCCCGGCGACGCGCGACCTGCTGCACTGGTTCTCGGCGCTGGTCGCGCTGCCGGCCATCGCCTACGCCGGGCGCCCGTTCTTCGGCTCCGCCTGGGCGGTCCTGCGCCACGGCCGCACCAACATGGACGTGCCGATCAGCATCGGCGTCGCGCTGACCGCGGGCATGAGCCTGTTCGAGACGGCACGCGGCGGCGAGCACGTCTACTTCGATTCGACCGTCGCGCTGCTGTTCTTCCTGCTCGTCGGGCGCTATCTCGATGCCCGTGCCCGGGGCACGGCGCGGTCGGCGGCGGGACAGGTGCTCGCCCTCGAGGCGCGCGCCGCCACCGTGCTCGACGACGACGGCCGCGCGCGCGCCGTCGTTCCCCAGGACGTCCCGTTCGGCGCCCGGGTCCTGGTCGCGGCCGGGGAGCGCATTCCCGTCGACGGCACGGTCCTGGTCGGCTCGGGCCTGGTGGACACGAGCCTCGTGACCGGCGAATCGGCGCCCGCGCGTCTCGGTACGGGCGATTCGGTGTTCGCCGGAACCCTCAACCTCGAGGCGCCGCTGACCGTCAGGGCGCGCGCGGTCGGCGCGGCGACGCTGCTCGCCGACATCGCGCGCACCATGGAGGCCGCCGTCCAGGGCCGCGCGCGCCACGTGGCGCTCGCCGACCGCGTCGCGCGACGCTACGCCCCCGTCGTCCACACCCTGGCGCTGGCGACGTTCCTCGGCTGGACGTTCATCGGCGACGTCGCCTGGCAAGCGGCCCTGCTCAACGCCGTGGCCGTGCTGATCATCACCTGCCCCTGCGCGCTCGCCTTGGCCGTGCCGGCGGTCCAGGTCGTCGCCACCGGACGCCTCATGCGGATGGGCATTCTGGTCAAGTCGCCGACCGCGCTCGAGCGTCTGGCCCACGTCGATACCGTGGTGCTCGACAAGACGGGAACGCTCAGTCGCGGCCGGCCCGAACCCGACCTCGCGTTGGTCGACGCCGGCGCGCTCCGCATCGCGGCGGCCCTGGCCATGACATCCCGTCACCCGTTGGCCCGAGCCCTTGCGCGGGCCGCGCCCGGCGTGGTCCCGCTGGCCGGCGTGACCGAGATCCCTGGCGAGGGACTTTGCGCCACCCTGGACGATGGCGAAGCGCGCCTGGGCCGGCGCTCCTTCTGCCGGGTCGCCGAGGACGAGGCGGGTGACGGGCCCGAACTGTGGCTCGCTCGCCCCGGCGCCCGCCCCCTGCGCATCGGGTTCCACGACCCGCCGAGGGCCGACGCGGCCGAGGTGGTCGCGGCGCTGGGGCGCCGGGGCCTCGCCGTCGAGCTCATGTCCGGCGACCGGACCTCGACCGTCGCGGCGGCGATGGCGG
>JBBDQV010000027.1:0-11292 GCA_040905845.1 Alphaproteobacteria bacterium
CGACCAGTTCCAGGCCGCCGGCGGCTCGATGGTGATGCTGGCCAAGGGCAACCGCAGCGCGACCGTGCGCGAGGCATGCAAGAAGCACGGCGGATTCTACCTCGGCTCGATCGGCGGCGCCGCCGCGCGCCTCGCCCAGGACTGCATCAGGAAGGTCGAGTGCATCGCCTTCGAGGACCTCGGCATGGAGGCGATCTGGCGCATCGAGGTCGAGAACTTCCCCGCCTTCATCGTCATGGACGACAAGGGCAACGACTTCTTTCACGAGCTCAAGCTGGGGTAGGCCGGGGCCGGTCCTTCAATAGCACGCTTGAGACGATTCCGTTGAAATGGACGCGCCCACCCTCACCCCGTGGCGGCGGTTGCCGCCCGCCGCCACGCGGGTAGGCGCGCCCTTCGGTCGCGCCAACCCTGCGCAACCCTCTCCCCCTAATTGGGGGGAGACGGCAGGGTGAGGGCGGGTCGCGATTCCGCGCGAGCGAAACGCGCCCTAGACCACCGTCCACTTCGTGTCTAGACTCGCATCTTGCATACAACGGCCGCCCGGGACGGCGGCTGGATCGGCGTGACCAGGATTCACGCGAGGGAGGTGCGACATGGGCATGTCATGGTTGTCGAGGCATTGGATCGCCGGCGCGGTTGCCACGGCCGCATCGGTTCTCTTGGTCGCGCCGGCGGGGGCCCAGGACGACACGTTCGTCGTGCCGGACGCGATGACCACGGTCCCGGAGTCGGCGGACCCGATCAAGCTGCCGCTGTGGGAATGGACCGGTCATCACATCGCCCAAAGGATCACCGGCGAACTGCTCAAGAAGATGGGCTACAACGTCGAATACGTGCACACCGCCGAGATCCCGTCGGTGCCGGCGATCCAGGAAGGCAGCCTGCACGCCTCGATGGAGTACTGGGTCGGCAACAACCGCGTGAAGTTCTTCAAGGCGACCCAGGAAGGCGGCGGCGCCCAAGACCTGGGCTACTTGGGGTTGGCGCCGCGTGAGACCTGGTACTACCCGTCCTATCTCGAGGAGCAGTGCCCGGGGTTGCCCGACTACAAGGCGCTGAACGACTGCAAGGATCTGTTCGCGACCGCGGAGACGCTGCCGCAGGGGCGCTTCCTCGACTACCCGGCCGAGTGGGTGATCAACAACGACAAGCGCATCGCGGCGTTGGGCCTCGACTTCGCGCTGGTGCGCTCGGGGGGCGAGGGTTCGATCATCACCGAGCTGGACTCCGCTTACGCGCGCCAGGCCCCCATCGTCTTCCAGTTCTGGTCGCCGCACTGGGTGTTCAGCAAGTACGACCTGAAGATCGTCAGTTTGCCGCCGTGGGAGCCCGCCTGCGAGGAGGATCCGGCGTGGGGTCCGAACCCGGACGCGACGTTCGATTGCGACGTGCCGGTGCAGGAGATCAAGAAATTGGTCTGGGCGGGCGTCAAGGACAAATGGCCGGGCGCCTATCGCCTGCTCCGCAACGTCCAGATCACCAACGACATCCAGAACAGCCTGGTGCTGCAGGTCGACGTGGAAGGCAAGGACATCGACGAGGTCGTCAAGACCTGGATCGACGAGAACGAGAACATCTGGCGCTGGTGGATCAAGGACGCGCTCATGAACCCAGGGGCGTGAGGGGCGACCCTTCGCGAGCGCGGGGGCGGGCTCCGGCCCACCCCTGATTGATTCCGGCGTGCGTCAGGCCAGCCCGTACTCCGCCTTCTTCCGGTTGCTCCAGGATTGGATGATGCGGTCGGCGATCATGGCGAGAAAGGCGATGGCGAAGCCGGCGACCAAGCCCTTGCCGGTCTCGGCGCGGGTGAGCGCCTCGTAGATCGACTGCCCCAGGTCCTTGGTGCCGAGCAGCGAGGTCACGATCAGCATCGAGAGGGCGTAGACGATCACTTGGTTCAGCCCCAGCATGATCTCGGGCAGGGCCAGCGGCAGCTTGACGTAGATGAGAGTCTGGCGGCCGGAGCAGCCGAAGGCGCGGGCGACCTCGACCGTCTCGGCCGGCACATTGCGGATACCGAGTTCGGTATAACGAATCGCGGGGACGATCGCGTACAGGCAGATCGCCAGCACGGCGGCGAAATCGCCGTGCAGGAAGACCATCACGACCGGAATCAGGAACACGAAGAGCGGAATGGTCTGCAGCGTGTCGTTGATCGGCCGCATAATCCGCGAGATCGTGTCGCTGTGCGCGGACCACAGGCCGAGGAGTCCACCGACGACGAAGCAGATCAGCACGGCGGCGGTGCAGAGATAGACCGACATCATGGCGGCCGGCCAGATGTTGGTCACCAGCATGTAGCCGAGCCCGCCGAAGGCGAAGGCGCCGACGCGCCACCCCCCGACCTGAAAGGCGAGCAAGGTCACGGGGAGGACGAAGGCGGGCCAGGGCGTGCCCATGGTGCCGAAGTACGCGAGCAGGCCGAGAGCCGCGATCGCCATGGCCCCGCGCCAGCCGAATCCGACGCCGAGCAGCAGCGCGAGGATGGCGACCAGGGCCACGTAGGACGCGGATACGACCGGGGTAACCTCGAAGCCCCAGACCTGGGGCCGGATGCTGTTCACCAGGCCGACCTTGATCGGCAACAGGAAGAAGTAGAGCGCCAGCTCCTTGATCCGCTCGGTTACGTCGTAGAACGTCTGGGTGAACCAGATGACGGCGTCGTTGAGCGCGGCCGCCGGGTAGACGACCCAGGCGGCAGGGTAAGTCCGCAGGGCCGGCACGAACTCGGCGAGGACGCAGAGCCCCGCGGCCACGGCGAGGCCGAGGGCAAGGGTCCGCCGGCTCCATCCTTCCGTCACGGCGAGCGAGGCGCGGCGCTTGACATAGGCCCGCCCCGTGCGGTCCACGATCATGGCGAACAGCGTGATGACGACGCCGGCGAGCAGGCTTTCGCCGAACTGCGACTTGCGCAGGCGCCACAGCACCTCGTAGCCGATGTCGGCGGTGCCGCCGACGATGGCCGTGAAGACCACGAGCGTGAAGGCCGCCATGATGCTCTGATTGATGCCGAGCAGCACGCTGGGCATGGCGACCGGCAGCTCGACCCAGCGCAGCAGTTGCCAGGAGGTAGTGCCGGAGATCTTCGCCGATTCAACGACCTCGATGGGGACCCGCGAGATGCCGAGTGTCACGTTGCGGATCATGGGCGGGATGGCATAGATCGCGCTGGTGACGATCGCGACGGTAGGGGTCAGGCCGAACAGCAGGAGGATCGGTATGATGTAGGCGAAGGCCGGGATCGCCTGGGCGAGGTCGAGTACCGGTTCCATGAGCCGCCGGGCCGTCCGGCTGCGGGCGCCGAGGACGCCGAAGGCCAGACCGATGCCGACGGAGATGGGCACGGCCACGCCGACCAGGGCGAGGGTCAGCATGGCCTTTTCCCAGTAGCCGACCACGACGATGTAGAGCAGCGAGAGCGCGACGAATGACGCGAGCGGCCAGCGGCCGCCGCGCCAGGCGATGGCGACCGCGACTCCGATCGTCACGGGCCATGGCAGCCAGGTGAGGGTGTGGCGGATGGCGACGAGGGGCAGGTCGGTGGCCCAGGAGATCGCGCGGGTCAGTCCCTTGACGTTGCCGACCACCCAGCCCATCGCACCGTCGATCCAGGAACCGAGCGGCAGGACATACGCCGCGGGCAGGGCCGTCAGCCACTCCGCCTCGGCGCGGAAGGCGAAGGCCGCCGCGACGAGGGCGGCGACGATCAGCCAGGGAAGCAACCCCGCTAGCGACCAAACCGGGCTGGCACGATTTGGCGGAACGCTCGTCGTCATGGCTCTCTTGGTCGCCGGAATGGCTCCATCCTAGGTTCCGGCCAAAGCCAGGTCCAGGCACCCCCTCGCGGACGCATCGATCGGGCGCTATGATCCGCGACCGAGACGCGTTCTCGGCGGACGGGACATGAGGGCATCGCGATGAAGCTTCCGAAATCGGCGACCTACGTCGTCGTCGGCGCGGGCGTGCACGGGCTGTCGACCGCGTGGCACTTGGCCATGGAGCTCGAGCGGCTCGGTAAGGGCTCGGGGCGCGACGTGCTGCTGCTCGACAAGACCGGCGCCGGCGCGGGCGCCAGCGGCATCGCGTGCGGCTGCGTGCGCAACATGTACATGACCACGCCGATCCACGCGATCCTGCGCCACTCGGTCGACGTCTGGATGTACGACCCGGTGGACTTCGGCTTCCAGCAGGTCGGCTACATCTCGGCCGGCGAGGCCAACCAGATCCACGAGTACGAGAAGATCCACAAGAGCCAGAACGCGGTCGGCTACCACTCCGACCTTTACGAGGGGAAGGACGCGAAGAGCTTCCTCAAAAAGATCTGGCCCGACTTCAAGACCGACGGCATCGACGTCGCGCTGCACGAGAAGGTCTCGGGCTACGCCGGCACCCGCCAAGTCATGTGGGGCCTGACCAGGAAGTGCGAGCAGTACGGCGTGACGATCGGCTTCGGCGTCGAGGTCACCGGCTACGAGACCGGCGCGGGCGGCATGGTCACCAAGGTCAAGACCGATCAGGGCGACGTCAAATGCGACGCGGTCGTCTGGGGCCTCGGCGCGTGGACGCCCGTGCATTGGAAGATGCTGGGCAAGCCGGCTGTTCTCGACTGCGCCTACCCGGACGGCACGGTCCGCAAGGCCATGGACATGTGGACCTACTGGCGGCTGCTGGAGGGCGAGGTCTACCACGACGCGCCGTACCGCACCGCCGCCGGCATGGACCCGCCGGTGCTCCACGTCGAGATGATGGGAACGCCCGTCGTCAGCGAGACGACCGGCAAGGAGATCCAGGATCACCTTTACGTCTACTGGAAGAACGGCGCCGAGCGCATGGATCGCCCCGGCATCCAGGGCGGCACGATCCCGGTCAAGCTGGGGCCCAAGGCCGATGTCGAGCCCTACGGCCACGCCAACGACGAGTACCAGGCCGACGACTGGTTCGCCGACTACCTGACCTCGGCGATGGGCCAGCTCATGAAGCGCTTCGAAGGGCACCGCTCGAAGTTCCGCGAGCGGCGCAACGGTGGCATCGGCGCGTTCACCCCCGACAACGTGCCCATCTTCGACTGGGTCGCGCCCAACGTGTTCATGATCGCGGACAGTAACCACGGCTTCAAGATGACCGGCGCGGGCAAGCTGGTGGCCAAGCTGCTGGTCGGCGGCAACCGCGTCGCCGAGCTCGAGCCGTTCCGGCTCGACCGCTTCGCCAAGGGCAAGACCTTCGGCGCCACCAACAGCAACAGCCCGTGGGTGTAGATCGGATTGTCTTGGCATGACCGCATCGGCCGTTCGTCCTGAGGAAGCCCGAAGGGCTGTCTCGAAGGACGGGCGGCCGATGCTCCGTGCCTCGACACGTTCGCCCTTCGAGACGCGCGCTGTTGCGCGCTCCTCAGGGCGAACGGGACTTCGCCAAATTGTGCACTGCACGTGACCAAACCATTCATCCTTCGCCCCGGCAAGCTCTCGCTCGACGATCTCAGGGCGCTCGGCCGGTCGGAACGGACCGTCCGGCTCGACCCCAAGGCTGACGCCGGCATCGAGTCCGCCGCGGCACTGGTCGCGCGCATCGCGCTGGGTGACGTGCGCGTCTACGGCGTCAACACCGGGTTCGGCAGCCTGGCGCGCCAGGCCATACCGCCCGCCGACGCGCGCGAGCTGCAGCGGCGTCTCGTGCTGAGCCACGCCGCCGGCACGGGGCCGCTGCTGTCGGACGCGGTCGTCCGACGTGTCCTTCTGCTGAAGGCCGCCTCGCTCGCGCTCGGGCGCTCGGGCGTGCGTCCCCAGGTCATCGACGCATTGATCGCGCTCCACAACGCCGAGGTCTATCCGTGCGTGCCGGCCAAGGGCTCGGTCGGCGCCTCCGGCGATCTCGCGCCGCTCGCTCATATCGCTTGCGCGCTGATCGGCGTCGGCAAGGTGCGCCACCGGGGCCGTGTCATCGCCGCGCGCGCGGGACTCAAGCGTGCGGGCTTCGCGCCGCTCGTGCTCGAGGCGAAGGAGGGGCTCGCGCTGCTCAACGGCACCCAGGTCTCGACCGCGCTCGCGCTCGAAGGCCTGTTTCTCGCCGAACGGCTGATCGCCGCCGCGCTGGTCGCCGGCGCGCTCAGCGTCGATGCGGCGCTGGGCAGCGACGCGCCGTTCGATGCGCGCCTGAACGCCGCGCGCAACCAGCCGGGCCAGATCGCGGTCGCCCGCATCCTGCGCGGACTCTTGATGGGCAGCGCGATCCGCCTGAGCCACCTCGATTGCGACCGCATCCAGGACCCCTATTCGCTGCGCTGCCAGCCCCAGGTCATGGGCGCGGTGCTCGACATGGTCCGCTTCGCCGCCCGGGTGCTCGCCAGCGAGGCGAACGGCGTGTCGGACAACCCCATCGTGCTGGCCGAGACCGGCCAAGTGCTCTCGGGCGGCAACTTCCACGCCGAGCCCGTGGCCATGGCCGCCGATGTCATCGCCATCGCGCTGGCCGAGATCGGCGCGCTCGCGGAACGTCGCGTCGCCCTGCTGATCGATGCGCATTTCTCCAGCCTGCCGCCTTTCCTGGTCGCCAAGGGCGGGCTCAACTCGGGCTTCATGATCGCCCAGGTGACCGCGGCCGCGCTCGCCAGTGAAAACAAGTCGCTCGCCCACCCGGCAAGCGTCGACAGCCTGCCGACCTCGGCCAACCAGGAGGACCACGTCAGCATGGCGACGTTCGCCGCGCGCCGGCTCGGCGAGATGGCCGACAACGTCGCCGGCATCGTGGCGATCGAGCTTCTGGCGGCGGCCCAGGGCATCGAGTTCCGCCGGCCGCTCAAGTCGAGCCGGCCGCTCGAAGCGGCCCACGCGCTGATCCGCGAGCACGTCGCGCCGTGGCGCAAGGACCGGCTGTTCGCCCCCGACCTCGAGGCGGTCAAGCGCTTGGTGCTCGACGGCGCCTTCGACCGCCTTGTGCCGGAGCCCCTGCTGCCGGGCCGTTAGGTCGCCAGCGCGGCGATGGCCTCGCGATACGCCGCCCTAACCTCGTCCCTCCGCCCGTGGCGGCCTTGGCGGACGACCCAATCGCCGCCGACCATGACGTCGCGCACGACCCGGTCGTTGCCGGCAAAGACGTAACTGTCGAGCAAGGCATCGCCAGCGCGGCCAACCAGCAACGGATGGTCGCGGTCGAGCACCACGAGATCGGCGCGGGCACCGGGGGCGATCGCCCCGATCGGGCGTGCGCAGGCCCGCGCGCCGCCGGCGAGCGCGCACCGGTAGAGCCCGGCGCCGACGTGGGGCCGCTCGGGGCTCGCGGCGACGTTGCGCTCCCGGCGGTCGAGCCGCTGGGCATATTCGAGCCAGCGCAGCTCCTCGACCGGGTTGACCGAAATGTGGCTGTCCGAGCCGATGCCGAGGACGCCGCCGTGGCCGAGAAAATCGGGCAGGGCGAACAGGCCGTCGCCGAGGTTGGCCTCGGTCGTCGGGCACAGCCCGGCCACGGCGGCGCTCGCGGCGAGGCCCGCGGTCTCGGTCTCGCTCATGTGCGTGGCGTGCACCAGGCACCAGCGTGGGCCGATCGGTGCGTGATCGAGCAGCCAGGCAACGGGGCGCGCGCCGGACCACGCGACGCACTCCTCGACCTCGCGGGTCTGCTCGGCGACGTGGATGTGGATTGGCGCCGTCGGGTCCATGGCATCGAGCCCGGCCAACACCTCGGCGAGCAGCGCGGGTGTCACGGCGCGCAGCGAATGGGGTGCCACGCCGATGCGCACGTTCGCGTCGTCCCGATGGCGCGCGCGCAGGTTCTCGACCAAGCCGAGGAAGCGCGACGCATCGTGAACGAACCGGCGCTGCCCGTCGGCCGCCGGCTTGCCGCCGAAGCCGCCGTTGGCATAGAGCACGGGCAGATGCGTGATGCCGATGCCGGCGCGCCTGGCGGCGTCGATCACGCGCTCCGAAAGCTCGGCGGGGTCGGCGTACGGTCGGCCATCGCGATCGTGGTGGAGGTAGTGGAACTCGGCAACGGCCGTGTAGCCGGCCTCGAGCATCTCGACATAGAGCTGGGCGGCGATCGCTTCGAGCGCCTCGGGGTCGATGGCGCGGACAAACCCGTACATGACCTCGCGCCAAGTCCAGAAGCTGTCGTGCTCCGGGCCGGCCAAGCCGCGCCGCTCGGTCAGCCCGGCCATCGCGCGCTGGAACGCGTGGCTGTGCAAATTGGGCATGCCGGGGATGACCGGGCCCAGTGCGCGTTCGGCGCCCCGCGACGGGCCGCCGCCGGTGACCGCGCGGATCGTTCCGCCGGCGTCGATGTCGATCACAACGTCGCGGGCCCAGCCGTCGGGCAGCAGGGCATCGGCGCACGACAAGGCCTTCAAGGTCCCACTCCCGTCCCGTGACGGCGCGACACTACACGAAGCCTGGGAGACGGAAGTGCGCGAGTTCAAGGCGCGGCCACAGCGAGGATGGTCAAGGGCGCGGCGTTACGAACAGCCCGAAATACACTGACCAGAGGCCCAGGCCGACCAGAACGAACCCGATCGCCATGGGCACGCGATGCGAGTACGCCGAGATCCGTTCGAGCGCGCGCCGGGCGGGGGCCCACATGATTGCAAGGGCAAGCGGAAGGGAGAGCGCAAGACCGAACACGCCGAGCGATACGAAGGCCGTCACCAGTGGTTCGAGCGCAGCGCCGGCGCCAACGGCCACAGCGCCGAGGATTGCGAACAGCAGCGGCGCCGCACAGGCCGGAATGTTCAGACCGAACAGCGCCGCGAGGGCGACCGCGCCTTTAATGCCGGTGAGCCGGCCCAAACTCGGACCGAGCGTGTGCTTCACAGCCCCCGAGCGCCCCACGAGATACACCAAACCGAGACCGACGTAGACTGCTCCTAGCAGCGCCCATCCGGCTTTCTGGAATCCTACGAAGGCGTCCCCAACGAGCGCCGCGAGCACGCCGAGCGCACCAATGAATATTGCCCGCGTAAGCGTGAACACGACGGTTTGGGCGATCTTCGTTGAAGTGTCTCGTCCCTCGACGTAGCCGAGAAACAACAGGCTTGCACCGATCGAGCAGGGCTCGACGAAGCCTAGGAGGCCCAAGCCCATGGGGAGGACCAGGAGATCGAACAGGCCCGGTTCCATCAGGGCTTAAGCCGCCAGCCGGTTGTCACAAGTCGATAGCAGGCGGCCGCGACCAAGACGTTTGTGCCGGTCATGATCGCCAGCCCGGTCGCCAGGGAGCCGTCAGCATAACCGGTGACGCCATAACGGAAGCCGTCGATCATGTAAAAGAATGGATTCGCATGAGCGATTGCCCGAAAGGGCGATGGCAGATCGTGCGCCGAATAGAAGGTGCCCGACAGGAAGGTAAGCGGTGTCACGATGAAGTTGGTCACGGCACCCAGATGATCCATCTTCTGAGCCCACAGCCCGCCCAGAACGCCAAGCAGCGCCAGCAGGAGAGACGCGGCGACCGCGTGGAAGAGGACAAAGGCTGGATGCGCCATGTCCATCGGAACGAAGGGCATAATGGCCAACGTGACGACACCGCCCACCAGCAGACCGCGCGTAACCCCGCCGAGCGCAAGGGCCGAGACGATCTCTCCCCCCGTGAGCGGCGCCATGAGGAAATCGGCGATGTTACCCTGCACCTTGGCGATCAGGAGCGAGAAGGAGGTGTTCGCGAAAGCATTCTGCGCCATCGCCATCATGACGAGGCCCGGCGCGAGAAACTCGAGATAGGACACGCCACCAATCGGTTGCGCCTGACCGCGGCGGGTCATGACGACGGCAAAGACGGCGACGAAGAGGAGGGTCGTCACCGCTGGTCCGATCACGGTCTGCGCGGTTACCTTGAGGAACCGATTGACCTCCCGGGTGTAGAGGGTCCACAGGCCGATCCAATTGATCGGCCCGGTGTTAATGCGCCCTTTTTGCTCTACCAAGCGCATCGCGACATGTGCATCACGCTCCCATGAGTGCGACTGAAGAGGTACGGCGTGCCCTCGGTTCGAAGCCGTTGGGAGGCAAGAGGAGGATGCACCCGAAACGAGAATTTAGCTACGCGACTACGCGATTGCCAGGCACGCAGGCACACCCTAGGAATCGGCCATGGCCGACGGTACGCCGCCTTGGGACGATCTCTGGATCAACGCCCGGATCGCCACCATGGCGCCGAAGGCGGGGCCTTACGGCGCCATCGAGGACGGGGTTCTCGGCGTCGCCGAGGGCCGGGTTGCCTGGGTCGGCGCGCGCGGCGATCTGCCCGGCCCGCCCGCGTCGCTCGCCCGCCACGTTCACGACGCGCGCGGCGCCTGGATCACGCCGGCGTTGATCGACTGCCACACGCACCTGGTCTACGCCGGGGACCGCGCCGCCGAATTCGAGCTGCGGCTCGAGGGCGCGACCTACGAGGACATTGCGCGCGCCGGCGGCGGGATCCTCTCGACCGTGCGCGCGACCCGCTCGGCGAGCGAGGACGAGCTGGTCGCCGCCGCGACGCCTCGGCTCGAGTCCCTGCTCGCCGAAGGCGTCACCGTGGTCGAGATCAAGTCGGGCTACGGGCTCGACCTCGAGACCGAGGCGCGCATGCTCGGCGCGGCGCGCCGGCTCGGGGCGACCTACCCGGTCACCGTCGTCACCAGCTTTCTCGGCGCGCACGCGCTACCGCCCGAGTACGCCGGGCGCAGCGGCGACTACATCGGCTTCGTCGTCGATACCGTGCTGCCCGAGATCGCGCGGCGCGGCCTCGCCGACGCGGTCGATGTCTTCTGCGAGCGGATCGGCTTCAGCGCGGCCGAGACCGAGCGGGTGTTCGCCGCCGCGCGCTCGCTCGGGCTGCCCGTCAAACTCCACGCCGAGCAGCTCTCGGACCAGGGCGGCGCCGCGCTGGCCGCCCGCCACGGCGCGCTCAGCGCCGACCATCTCGAGTACGTGGGCGAAGCCGGAGTCGCCGCCATGGCCGCCGCGGGCACGGTCGCCGTGCTGCTGCCGGGCGCGTTCTACACCTTGCGCGAGACGAAACTTCCGCCGGTCGATCTCCTGCGCCGGCACGGCGTGCCGATCGCCGTCGCGACCGACTGCAACCCGGGCTCCTCGCCGGTGACCTCGCTGCTGCTCATGGTCAACATGGCGTGCACCCTGTTCCGCCTGACCCCGGCCGAGGCGCTGGCCGGGGTGACGCGCGAGGCCGCGCGCGCGCTTGGGCTGGCGGGCGAGCGCGGCACGCTCGAGCCCGGCAAGGTCGCCGACTTCGTAACTTGGCAGATCGAGCGCCCGGCCGAGCTCGCCTACCGGGTCGGCGCCAATCCGCGCCGCCAGGTCGTGG
>JBBDQV010000028.1:0-11241 GCA_040905845.1 Alphaproteobacteria bacterium
GCGGTGCCGAATTCCGGCCCATCCGCCGTGAACCCAACCGGACAGCCGTGGGCGAAGTCCCGGCCATCCACGAGTTTCCGTTCCGCGCCTCGATTGCTGCCGCGGGCGAAAGGTCGTGGATGGCCGGGACTCGGCCTACGGCCCGCCCGGCCATGACGGTCTTTGTATCGTGCGTGGCCGGACTCGACGGTGAACCGGACAGCCGCGCGGCCGCCCCGGGCATGACAACGGAGATGGATCGAGGTAGTCGAAACTTAGTTTAGACACGCGACGGGCTCACCGGGCTCGCGCCGCGATGTTATGATCGTCTCGGTTCCGGGGCGAACCAGGAGGCGCGCGGTTCCATGCTTCGGATCAGGAGTGTTGTGGTCGCCCTGGCCGTGGCGGGCACCTTGGCCTTGCCCGCGACGGCGCGCGCCGGGATCACGGTCGAGGTTTCATCGGGCGACGCCACGGCGGCGGCGACCGAGCAGGTCGAGCTCTACGGCGCGAGCCACGCCCTGGTCGTCGGCAACGACGCCTATTCGGCCGGCTGGCCGCGGCTGCGCAACGCGGTCGCCGATGCCGAGCGCGTCGCCGAGGGGCTGCGCCGGCAGGGCTTCGAGGTCACCTTCCTGACCGACCTCGACGCCGAGGGCATGCGCAAGGCGTTCAAGGAGTTCTTCGTGCTCAAGGGCGCCGACCCCGAGGCGCGGCTCCTGCTGTGGTACGCGGGCCACGGCCAGAGCCAGGGCGGCGAGGGGTTTCTGGTGCCGACCGACGCGCCCGCGCCGAGCGACCCGACGTTCGCGCTCTACGCGCTGCCCATGCGCGACATGGGCACGCTCGTGCGCCTGGCCAAGGCCAAGCACGTGCTCGCCATCTTCGACAGCTGCTTCGCCGGAACGATCTTCGATGCGCGCGCGGGCGCGCCGCCGCCGGCGATCACCCGCGCGACGCTCCTGCCGGTGCGCCAGTTCGTCTCCTCGGGCGACGCCGACCAGACGGTCGCGGACAACGGCAGCTTCCGCGAGCTGTTCCTGCGCGCGGTCGCGGGCGAGGAGCGGGCCGATGCCAACGGCGACGGCTATCTGACGGGCAGCGAGCTCGGCGCGTTCCTCGCCGATCGCGTGACCAACCTGACCGGCGGCGCCCAGACACCGCGCTTCGGCAAGCTGCTCGACGTCAACTTCGATCGCGGCGACTTCGTCTTCGTCCTGCCCAACCGCACGGCGACGACCGGCACGGCAGAGGCGGTCACGACCGAGCCGGCGGCGACCACCGCGGCGCTCGAGCCCGAGGCGCCGATCGGCGAGCCGACCCCGGCGGAGGAAACGGCGTGGCTCGCGCTCGCCGAAGCCGGCGATCCGGTCGCGCTGCGCGGCTTCGTCGCCCAGTTCCCGGCCGGCGCCTATCGGGGTATCGCGGACCAGCGGCTCGAGGTCTCGGCCGCGGCCGCGCAGACGGCGGCCGAACCGGTGCCATCGGTGCAGCCGTGCGACAAGTACGCGGCGCATCCCGAGGACCCCAATCGCGCCGGACGCGGCATCGGCTGGGACGGGATCAACCCGAAGAAGGCGATCCCGGCGTGCCAGGAGGCCATGGCGGCGTATCCCGACGCGCTTCGCTTCGCCTATCAGCTCGGGCGTGCCTACGCCAAGGACGAACAGTACGACCAGGCGATCGCGGTGCTGGAGGCCGCGACCGATTACTCGGCGGCGGTCGATCTCCTGGCTTGGCTCCACCAGACGGGGCGCGGCGTCGAAGCCGACAACGCCAAGGCGTCCGAGCTCTACCGCCAGGCCGCGAACGCCGGCTACGGACCGTCGCAGTACGAGCTCGGCGTGGCGCTCGAGACCGGACGCGGCGTGGATCAGGATCCGTTCGAGGCGGCGGCGTGGTATCGGGCCGCGGCGGCCCAGGGTGTCGCGCGCGCGCAGCTCCGCATGGCCGATACGCTCAACGCCGGTCTGCTGGGCGAGACCAATCCGCTCGAGGCGCTGGTCTGGTACGACATCGCACTCGAGCGCCTGCCGGCCGACGAGCGGCAGGGCGGCGTCGAACGGCGCAAGGAGCTGGTCGAATCCATGCCGCCCGAGGACGTGGCCCTGGCGCAGCGCCTGGCGTCCGAGTGGCGGCCGGCGTCGAACGTCGTTCCGGTCCTGGAGTAGCAGGCCGCTGAAAGACATCCCGCCATGCTTCGACCCGCCTTCGCGAAGCCCGCTTCGGCGGGCGAAGGAAGGGACGCGGTCCTTGCGGACCGCTCCTCATGCTTCGAGACGGGCCTTCGGCCCTCCTCAGCATGAGGTCGTTTGTTTTCAGCACGTTAACCTCATCCTGAGGAGCGTGCGAAGCACGCGTCTCGAAGGATGACGCAAGTTTCGATAGGTTTTTCAGCAGCCTGCTAGACGTCAATGGTCGTCCGAGGCTTCCTTGCGCGCGTCGATGCCGCTCAGGCGATCGAGCGCCTGGTCGAGCGCCCGGCGGTCCCAAACCCGGCGTCGCCCGAAGGGCAGGGCCGCGGGTAGCACGCCCTCGTCGACGAGCCGCTTGAACGTGCCGCCCGAAAGCCCGACGTAGCGGTTCGCCTGCTCGCGGCTCAGGCCGCGCGGCTCGACGACCGTGATATCGCGCGACCGCCGGGCCGGCTGGCGCGACCTTTCGTCTTCGATGCCCTGGTCGCCGTGGGTCGTCGCCGCGCGCGCCGACGCGACCGGCACATGGCCGTCCATGGCATCGGGTTCCTTGGGCCCCGTGTCCCGCTCCGCACCGTCGGGAGGCGGATGCGCGGGCGTGGGGCGCACGATCAGCTCGCCGAGCTTGTGCTCGAAATGCGGCGTGTGGTGGGCCTCGGCCTGGGCGATGACGTCGGCGCGCGTGACGGCGTCGTCGTGCTCGGGGCCCAGCGGAATCGCGGGTATCGCCTCGCCCTTGCGCGCGAGCAGCGAGCCGTCGAGAACCGCGAAGCGAACTCTGCGTGGCGTGCTCATGCCCGCTCTCCTCGGCGGTCAGCTGCCCGGCTGGGCGACACGCCGGCCGAACCCCGTGGCGGACGAGCCGGGCGCTTGCTCGCGGCGGCCGAACCCCGGGCGCTCCGAGGGCGGACTCGGGGCCGGCTGGGCGGACTCGACCGCCGACGCGCCGAACCCCACCTCGATCTCATCCGCCGGCGTCGTCGCGGCTGGCGCCGACGGCACGGGAGCGGTCGCTTCCGGAGCCGGCGCGGGCTCTTGCGTCGCCGGGGCCGGGGCGTCATGACGCCCGAAGACCGGGCGCTCGGCGGGGATCGGGATGTAGCTCGCGCGGGGCTCGAGCTTCGCCAGCCGCTGCGCCAGGTAGGTCCACAGCTCGGCGATCTCGACCGCTGACTTGCCCCCCGGATCGCACTCCGTGACGGTGCGGCCATCGATCATGCTCGACGCGAAGTCGGTGCGATGGTGGATCGTCACCGGGGCGACGGTGCCGTGCTGGGACAAGGAGATGGCGGCGTCGGCGGAGATGCGCGCCCGCGGGGTGGCGCCGTTGACGACGAACACGAACGGCTTGTCCTTCGCCTCGACGATGTCGAGCGTCGCCGCGACGGCGCGCAGGTCATGGGGGCTCGGCCGGGTCGGGATCACCACCAGGTCGGCGAAGGCGACGACGCTGCGAATCGTGCCGGTCACGGCGGGTGGTGTGTCGATGACCACCAGCCGCATGCCGGCCGCGCGCAACGCCTGAAGATCGGTGTGGAGCCGGCTGACCTCGGTCTTGACGAAGGCCGGCGTCTCGGCGGTGCGTGCGTTCCACCACGACGCGAGGCTGCCCTGCGGATCGGCGTCGACCATGGCCACCGGCGCGAAGCCGGTGCGTTCCGCCTCCACCGCGATATGGCCCGAAATCGTCGTCTTGCCTGAGCCACCCTTCTGCGAGGTGACGACGATTACGCGCATCGACGTCAGCATGATCGCCTCCCGGAAGATTATGCACGCGCAAGCGCACCCATACCTTACCCCCAAGTGGCGGAAGGCGCGAGTCCCCTTCGTTCACTTAAGGTTAACGGCGGTTCTTCAGGGCCAAGACCAGCAATATCGGCGGGTTGGCGTCTGTGACGGCGGACACGGCCGATCGCTCTTGGCGACTCCGAAGGTGCCGCGGCTGCTCCTACCCTCCCAGGCCGAGCTGTCGCTTGCGCGCGCGGCTCCAGGCGCCGATCAGGCGATCCGCGGTCATGCCGATCAGCGCGATCGACAGCCCGGCCAACACGCCGCGGCCCGTATCGGCGTCGGGTAGGGCCTTCAGGATCTCCTGGCCTAGATCGCGCGATCCGATCAGCGCGGTAATCGCGGTCATGGCGAGCGCCATCATGATCGTCTGGTTGAGGCCCAACATGATCTCGGGGAAGGCCAGGGGCAGTTCGACCTTCCAAAGCAGTTGACGGGCCGAGCAGCCCGATGCCGTCGCGGCCTCGATGATCGTCTCGGGAACGCGCTTGAGCCCCAGATAGGTCAGGCGGACGGCGGGGACGCTCGCATAGCCGAGGATGGCAATGATGATCGCCAGATCGCCGACGCGGAACAGCATGATCACCGGAATCAGATAGATGAACGACGGAAAGGTCTGCAGCGTATCGCACACGGCCAGCACCACCTTGGCGCCGCCCGGCCGCCGCGCGGCCCAGATCCCCACGGGCACGCCGATCAGCGAGCACAGGATCACGGCGACGACGGTGTAGTAAAGGGTCACCCGGCCGGGCGCCCAGAATCCCATGGCGGCGATGGCCGCCACCATGACCGCGACGGTCAAGGCAAGCCGCATGCCGCCGAGCCGGAAGCCCAACAGCCCGACCAAGGGCACGGCCATCATCCAGGGCACCCACTGGAAGGCATTGCGCATCGGGATCAGCACGTTGACGGTCAGTCCGTCGCGCAGAACACCGAGAGTGTCGAACAGGTTGGACACCATCCACTTGACGGCCCCGTCCCACAGCGGGGCGGTGGTGATGGTCAGCGCCTTCGGCGGCACGACGAGTTCGGGGACGAACGCTCCGAACGCGAGCGACGCGCCCAGGATGGCGGCAAAGCCGAGCGCATGGCCGTGCCGGCCGGCGAATGACCCGGCTTCCGCGTCGCGCCGCGGCTCGCGCTTGGCGTAGGCCTGGCTCGAACGGTCCAGCACCACGGCCATGACGACGATGGCGACGCCTTGTTCAACGGCCTTGCCGAGCCGAAGCTGCTGCAACGAGAACAGCAGTTCGTAGCCGAGCCCGACCGCGCCGATCAACGACGCGATCACGACCATCGCGAGGGATTGCATGATCACCTGGTTGACGCCGACCATGAGGGTCGCGTGGGCCGCCGGCAGTTCGACCTTCCACAGCAGCTGGGTCGGCGTGCAGCCGGACATGCGCCCGGCCTCGACGACGTCCGACGGTACCGTCTTGATGCCCAGGATCGTGCAACGCGCCATGGGCGGCATGGCGAAGATCGCGGTCGCGATCAAGCCAGGCACTTGCCCGAATCCGAACAGGATGATGACCGGCGCCAGGTACGCGAGGTGTGGCACGCTCTGCATGACGTCGAAGGCAGCGGTCACGATCGCCTCGATGCGCCGGCTCCGGGTCGCCGCGACGCCGAGACCGAGCCCGATCGAGGCGGCGACCGGCGCCGTCACGACGATGAGCGACAGCGTCTGCATCGAGCCCTTCCAGACGCCGAACATGGCGAGGTAGAAAAAACCGAGCCCGGCCAGCACCGCCAAACGGCGCCCGCCGATCCAGTGGCCGAGAATCGCGGCGCCGGCGACCAGCGCCACCCAGGGTACCGGTCCGACACCCAGGTCGCGAAAGCCCTTGTAGAGAACGGCTTCGCTCCAACCCAGGGGCCAGTCGAGCACCCAGCTCACGCCCCGCGTGAGCTCGCGGAACGTGACGAAGCCGAAGTCGAGCTCGGTCGCGAGCCACTTGAAGAACAGCGTGACCCAGGCGCGCATCGGCGGAAGCGCCTCGATCGGCGGTTCCGCCGTCCACGTCAGCAGGTCGCGCGCGACAGCCGTCGACATTACGACGCCGAGCGCGAGCGCGAGTAGCAGAGCGTCGCGCGAGGAACGTGCGTCCGGCTGGGTTCCCGAGGTGGCCGAAGCCGTCATCCGGTCTGCTTGGCCGTGAAGGCGATCGCGATGACGCGCTCGCGGCTCAACGAGCCGATCGGGCGACCCGCCGCGTCGAGCACCGCGACAGGCCGTTCCGCGCGAAGCACGGTCGGCGCAACGTCCTCGATCGACGCACTCGCCGGCACGCCCTCGCTTCCCTCCGTCGGCACGGGGCCGTCCATGGCTCCGGCGGCCGTGATCAGCTTCATCCGCGGTGCGTCCCGGGTGAACTCCGCCACGTAGCCGTCCGCCGGGCGCGTCACCAGGTCCTCGGGCGTGCCGATCTGGATGATCACGCCATCCTTCATGATCGCAATGCGATCGGCGAGCCGGATTGCCTCGTCGAAGTCGTGGGTGATGAAGACGATGGTCTTCTCGAGCAAGGTCTGGAGCCGCAGGAACTCGTCCTGCATCTCGCGCCGAATCAGAGGATCCAGAGCCGAGAACGGCTCATCGAGGAGCCACAGCTCGGGCGCGACGGCCAGACTCCGCGCGATGCCGACCCGTTGCTGCTGGCCGCCGGAAAGTTCGCGGGGGTAGTAGCGCTCGCGCCCGTCGAGTCCGACGAGCCGGATCATCGCGCCCGCGCGCGCCTCGCGCTCGGCACGCGCCTGACCCTGCACTTCCAAGGGGAAGGCGACGTTGTCGAGCACCGTACGGTGAGGCAGCAACCCGAAATGCTGGAACACCATGCCCATCTTGTGGCGGCGCAGCTCGATCAGCTCGCGCGGGCTCGCGGCCCGCAGGTCCTGGCCGTCGAGCAGGATTTCCCCCGCGCTGGCTTCGACCAGGCGCGCGAGGCACCGTATCAGCGTCGACTTGCCCGAGCCGGACAATCCCATGACCACGAGGATCTCGCCGCCACGGACGTCGAAGGCCACGTCGCGCACGGCTCCGATGTAGCCTTCGGCCGCGATCGCCTCGGGCGTCGGCCTGCCGTCATGACGTGCCAAGAATCCGACCGGGTCCGGGCCGAACAGCTTCCACAATCCCCGGCAGGCGATCTTGACCGGCTCGGTCATCGGCGGACCCTTCCCCGGCCGACGATTAGCGCCCACCCTAAGCGACTGTCCAGACGAGAAGGGGCCGAACCCTCGCGGAGTCCGGCCCCTCGTCGTCGTATGATGAAATCAGGACCGGAGCTCGACCCCCTCGGGGATCCAGGCCCGCCAACCGTCCTCGTTCTCCTCGATCCACTTGGTCGCGGCCTCCTCGGGCGACAGGCCGTCCGAGTCGACCATGTCCGCTGCCTTAGCGATCTGCGCGTTCGAGAAGTTCATCTTCTCTAGGAACTCGTACGCCTTCGGCCACTTGCCCTGCATGCCTGACCAGGCGGCCTTCTTGAGCCAGCCCTTCTTCGGCGCGCCGCAATCGTAAATCGCGTCGGGGTTCATGCCCCACGCCGGATCCTCATGACACGCTGGATCGAACTCAGGAAACTCGACGAACTTGCCCTCGAACTTCGCCTCGATGAAGTTCGGCGTCCAGTTGAACAGGACCACCGGTTCCTTCCGTTCGACGGCCGAGACGAGCTCGGCCCACAGCGTCGCCGCCTGGCCGACCGGAACCTCGGTGAAGTTCATGCCGAGCGCCGAGATGCGCTCGCTGTAGTGCTTGCCCCAGTCGGCGGGCGGGCCGACGAAGCGACCCTTGGGCGAGGTCTCGGCCGTGGCGAACTTGTCCGCGCAAGCGTCCAGCGCCTTCCAGTCGGGCAGCCCCGGGCAGACCTCTTCGATATACGTCGGATACCACCACTCCTCGCGGGTCACGGCATCGTGGGTTCCCGCGTCGACCATGCCGCCGGTGTCCAGCGCGGCCTTGAACGACGGCCACATGCTGCCTTCCCAGACCTCGACCTGGAAGTCCATGTCGCCGTTGGCCATGGCGGTGAATTGGAGCTGCGTGTCGGAGGGCTTGTACTCGACGGTGTAGCCCATCCGCTCCAGGAGTTGCCCCGCCACGTTCGCAAGCACGTTCTGGCTAGTCCAGTTGTTGAGAACGATGCGAATCGGATCGCTCGATTCCGGAACTTCGGCAAACACCGCGCTACTCACGGTCATGCCCGCCACGATCACGCCCGCGGCAAGGGCGGACTGAATGCTTCTCATGCTTGATCCTCCCCTAGGGTTCTTTCAACGATTGCCCCGAACCGCGATCGTGCGGCCGCGCGGGGAAGCAAGATTATATGAACGCGGAAAAGAAGTACACGGCCCGTCGCTCGCCGGACCGGCGGTCGGTCGGGACGGTGGCCTCACGTCGACGGCCGACGCCTAGAGTCGAACGACCTTGTCCGGAGCCCGACCCCGTTCACTGAGGCAGTAGGCACGGGCGGCGGCCTCGGCCTCCTCGGGGGTCCCGCGCGCATCGCCCATGTCGAGCCGTCGACCACCCTCCCAGACGGACCAGGGATAGCTCACGCGGCCGTTCGAGGCGGACCACCGCTCGATGTAGACGGTCAGCTTGGTGTTCACGTCGCGGCCTCCAACCCGAGGCTAGCCCAGCATCGTGGGGCTCGGCGAAGGAAAACTTCGGCGAAACCGATGCGCTCGCCGTTAGGCGTGCCTTTACGGCTCGGCGCCATTATGGCGCCATGGCGAACGGTAGACCCCGTCACGGCGGGATGTTCACCCGTCGGCGCCGCGCGTTCGCGCTCGGCTGCGTCACGGCCGGACTGGCCTTGCCCGCCGCCGCGGGGGCTTCTCGCCTCGACCCGCCCGTAGGGTCGGCCATGCTGGTGGTCAGCGGCTCGATCGGTCGGACCACGGATGGTGTCGCGGCCCTGTTCGACCGGGCGATGCTCGAAGCGCTCGCCCCGCCGACGGCCATCGGCAGCGAGGACGCCCGCGTCATCCCGCTCGAAGCTCTCTTGGCATTCCTGGGCGGCGACGGGGCACGCATCGAGGCGCGCTCGCTCGATGACGACAGGCTCGTTATCCCGACAGAACCTTCGTCGTCGTCGTTCGTCCTGGTGGTTCCACGGCCTTCAGGCGACGCCGAAGGGACCCTGAGCCTCGCCGAGGGACGCTTCGACGACACCGGGCGCTTTACCGGCGAAGCCGTGCTCGAGCGCGTCGTCCGGCTGCGGATCGAGTGATCGAAGGGGACAAGCGAATGACCCTTCTCTCCCGTGGCACGACCTCGGCGGCGACGCCGGCTGCGTTCCGCTCCGCGTCACGGTTGGGAACTTCAGTGCGCGGCCGGCCATCCGTGCGGGCGAGGAAGCGCTGGCTGCGCGGCTCGCCGCCGAGCTCGAGGCAGGTTCGAGGAAGGGCGACAAGGCCGCGACGGAGCACGTCGAGGCGCTGCGGCAGGCGCACGAGCGCGCGGCGGCGCGCCTGCGCGCCTGCGCGAGCTCTACCCGGAGACGGTTGCCTCCGCGAGCTGAGCCTGCTCGGTGCGCGGGACAGCGGGCGTCAGCCGCTGCTTCGCCCAGGCGACAAAGGCATCGTGCGGGATCGGCCGGCTGAACAGGTAGCCCTGGGCCGCGCGGCAGCCGAGTTCGCGCAGGATTTGCCTCTGGCCCTCGGTCTCGACGCCCTCGGCGATGACCTTGAGGCCCAGGGCCTGGCCAAGGCTGATGATCGCCCGGACGATGACCCGGGCGTCGCGATCCGCCTCGATGGGCGCGACGAACGAACGATCGATCTTGATCTCGGAGAACGGCATGCGATGAAGCTCGACCAGGGACGAATACCCTGTCCCGAAGTCGTCGAGCGAAAGCTGGAAACCCTTGATGCGCAGCCGCGTGAGCACGTCCATCGACGCCATGGGGTCGCGCATGGCCGAGGTCTCGGTGACCTCGAGGATCAGCGAGGCGGGGTCCATCCTGGCCGCGAGAACGCGCTGCGCGATGCGGTCGGGTATCGTCAGATCGCCGAGCAGGCTCGCCGACAGGTTGACCGCGACCGGAACCTCGATGCCGTGGTCACGCCAATCGCGGCACGCCTGGATCGCGACGTCGAGCAGCCCGTTCATCATCGAGGTCATGAGGCCATGCTGCTCGGCCAGGTCGATGAACTGGCCGGGGCCGATGGTGCCGCGCTGGGGATCGTTCCAGCGCGCCAGCGCCTCGGCGCCGAGCAGGGTGCCCGTCGCGATGTCGACCTTGGGCTGGTAGACGAGACCGAGATGGCCGAGCCGGAGCGCGTCCTTGAGGTCGTCGACGTCGACGTTGCCCGTCGACCGGGGCAGCGCGACCAGCAGATCGCGCAGGTCCTTCGGCGTGAACGGCTTGCGCATCTGTCCCGCCATCGTGAGGCCGTAGGACTCGCCGAGCCGTCGGGTCGTGCTCAGCAGCCGCTCGTCGAACGAGCTCGCGATGACGATCGGCGCGGTGAACCCCCTGGATGCGAGAAAGCGCAACGCCTCGATGCCGTCGGAGTCGGGCAACGACAGGTCGAGGACGAGGCCGTCGGCCGCGGAGTCATCGAGGATCGCGCACAGGGCGGCGAAGCAGTCGGCCTCGCGGACCGCGAAGCCACAGCCTTCCGCGACGGCGGTGACGAAGGCCCGCAGCTCGGGGTCGTCGTCGACTACGAGAAGTCGCCTGGAGCTCACGACGGGTCGTCCCGGTTCATTGGCGGGCGGTCTTCACGGCTTTCGAGTTGACTCGTCCTAATCTGTCGCCAGCCGGTAAAGTTCGCGTTAAAGACGATCCATGATCGGTGCGATTTCGCTCGTCCGTGCCGCGAATCTCCGCGAACGGGCGCTTGTGACCGTCGTGGTCCTCGTGGCGGGAGCCTTGATCGGCGCTGGTCGGGCCGATCCCGCCCCGGCCGATGTCGTCGTCGTGGCCGCCGCGATCGACCCGGGCGAGGGTGGCGACCCGGCGATCGACGCCGACCTGGTGCGGGCGGTCCAGCGGCGTCTCGCGGAGCTTGGACTTTTTCGGGGGCCCGTCGACGGGCGGCAGAGCCTCGCGCTCGACATCGCCGTGCGCGAGGCGCAGCGCAGTCTCGGCCTGCGCGAGGATGGCCTGATCTCGCCCGAGTTCCTCGCGCGCCTCGAGGGCGTCGCCGAGAAGGCGCAGGCCCTGCGGCGTCGGCTGGACGAAGCGCGGGAGCGCCAGAGCCGCGAGGCGCGAACCCTGCTCGCGGCCTCGCCGACGACCGCGGACCTGGTCGGGGGCGCGGG
>JBBDQV010000029.1:0-2619 GCA_040905845.1 Alphaproteobacteria bacterium
GTCGTGCACCTCGACCAGGACGTCGAGCCCGACCTCGCGCGCCGCCTGAATCAACTCGACCGCCGGCCCATCCTCCAGCGCGGCCATGATCAGCAGCACGCAGTCGGCGCCGATCGCGCGCGCCTCGATCACCTGGTAGGGGTCGACGGTGAAGTCCTTGCGCAGGATCGGCAACGGCACCGCCTGGCGCGCCTCGGCCACATGGCGGTCCTCGCCCTGGAAATAGGGCGTGTCGGTCAGCACCGACAGGCACGCCGCGCCGCCGGCGCGATACGCCCTGGCCAGCGTCGCCGGATCGAAGTCGGCGCGGATCAGGCCGTGGCTCGGGCTCGCCTTCTTGATCTCGGCGATCAGGGCCGGTCCGGTCGCGGCGTGCGTGGCCAGGCGCGCGGCGAAGCCACGCGGCACGGGGCCGGATCGTGCCTCGGCGAGCAGGGCGCCGAGCGGACGCTGACGCTTGCGCCGCGCGACCTCCTCGCGCTTGTCCGCGACGATGCGGGCCAGCACGTCCGCCATGGTCAGGCCTTGTCCGTGGTGATCGCGACCAGGCCGTCGAGCTTGGCGCGCGCGGCGCCCGAATCGATCGACGTGGCGGCGAGCCCGACGCCCGCCTTCAAATTCTCGGCGCGCCCGGCGATCAGCAAGGCGGCGGCGGCGTTGAGGAGCACGGTGTCGCGATAGGCGCCCGGGGCGCCGGCGAGCAGCCGGCCGAGCGCCTCGGCGTTGTACGCGGGCGTGCCGCCCTTGATCGCGTCGGCGGGATGGCTCGGCAGACCGGCATCGACGGGCCCGACCTCGAGCCGGCGGACCTGGCCGCCCTCCAGCGCGGCGACCGCGTTGGGGCCGGCCAGGGTCAATTCGTCGCAGCCGTCACTGGAGTGGACGACCCACGCCCGCTCGGCCCCCAGCCGGCCGAGCACCCGGGCGATCGTCTCGACCCAGTCGGCCGCGAAGACCCCGACCAGGAGGCGCGCCACGCCTGCTGGGTTGCAGATCGGTCCGAGCAGGTTGAACACGGTGCGGGTGCCGAGCTCGACGCGCACGGGCCCGACGTGGCGCATGGCGCTGTGATAGCGCGGCGCCAGCATGAACGCGAAGCCGTTGCGATCGAGCGCGCGCTGCACGGTCGCGTGGTCCGCATCGAGATTGACGCCCATGGCGCCGAGCGTGTCCGCGGTTCCCGAGTGGGACGACATCGCCTTGTTGCCGTGCTTGGCGACGGGCACCCCGGCGCCAGCGACGACCAGCGCGGTGGCGGTCGAGACGTTGAGGGTGCCGCGGCCGTCGCCGCCCGTGCCGACGATGTCCATGGCCCCGGCCGGCGCGCTCACGCGCTGCATCTTCGCCCGCATGGCCTGGGCCGCGCCGGTGATCTCCTCGACGGTCTCGCCGCGCACGCGCAGCGCCATCAGGAAGCCGCCGATCTGACCCGGCGACGCCTCGCCGGACATGATGACATCGACGGCGTCGCGCGCCTCCTCGACGCCCAGGGCCTGCCCCCCGGCCAGGCGCGCGAGCGTCGGCTTGAGGCTGCGCGGCTCGCTCATGCCGCCTGGCGCGCCCGGTTGGACGGGACCAGCTTCAGGAAGTTCGCGAGCAGGGCGTGGCCGTGCTCCGAGGCGATGCTCTCGGGGTGGAACTGGACGCCGAACACCGGCAGCGAACGGTGTTGCAGCCCCATGATCACCCCGTCGTCGGCCTCGGCGGTGATCTCGAGCTCGGCCGGGAACGAGGCGCGGTCAACGGTGAGCGAATGGTAACGCGTCGCCTGGAACGGCGAGGGCAGGCCGGCGAGGATACCCTTGCCGCCATGACGAATCGCGCTCAGCTTGCCGTGCATGATATGCGGGGCCCTGACGATGCGCCCGCCGAACGCTTGGCCGATCGCCTGGTGACCGAGGCAGACGCCGAGCATCGGCAGCCTGGGCGCCATGCGCTTGACCAGCTCGAGACAGATGCCGGCGCGGTCGGGGTCGCACGGGCCCGGCGACATGACGATCCCGGCGGGCGGGTCGGCCGCGATGGCATCGACGGTGATGGCATCGTTGCGCTTGACCGCGACCTCGGCGCCAAGCTCGCCCAGGAAGTGGACCAGGTTGTACGTGAAGCTATCGTAGTTGTCGATTAGCAGAAGCATGATAGGGACCTACGCGTCGATCTTGAACCGGAGTCGCAAACCGCCGACGCCAGCATACCGGCAGCGACCCACGGGTACAACATGGGCAGCGGAGGGCGTGCCGTGAAGCGGCGTCGCTCGCTCGCTCTGCGCCGCCGGGCGGCACGCCTGCGTGCCGGCGCGCCACTCAGGGCCCTGCGGGCGGCGGTCGGGACCGCCGCGGCGCTGGTCCTGGCGTTCAGCCTGGGCGGCGGGCTGGGCAGCTGGCTCGGCGGCGGGACCCGCGCGGTCGGCATCGATGCGGCGCCGGCGTCGCGCGCGACGGCATCGGATACGGACCTGACGATCGAGGCTTTGCTCGCCGCGGCGCCTCCCGACATGCCCGCCCGGCCAAGCATCGCGCTCGTCATCGACGACCTCGGCCTCGATGTCGCGGCGACCCGGCGCGCGATGGCCCTGCCGGCGGCCGTCGCGCTTGCCTTCCTGCCCTACGCCCCGGCCGC
>JBBDQV010000029.1:2629-11001 GCA_040905845.1 Alphaproteobacteria bacterium
CGCGCCGGCGCTCGCCGCCGAGGCGGCGGCCGGCGGCCACGAGGTTCTGGTGCACCTGCCCATGGAACCCGACGGCGCCGTCGCGGACCCCGGCCCCAACGCCCTCCTGGACGGGCTGGGCATTGCCGAGCTCCAGCGCAGGCTCGTCGCCAACCTGGATGGCCTGACCGGGTACGACGGCGTCAACAACCACATGGGCAGCGGCCTGACGCGCGATGGCCCGGCGATGGCCGTCGTCATGGCCGAGCTGGCCAAGCGCGGCGTGTTCTTCGTCGACTCGAAGACGTCCGCCCAAACGGTCGCGTGGCGCGAAGCCGAGCGCGCCGGCGTGCCGTGGTCGATCCGCGACGTGTTCCTCGACGACGAGCCGGGCATCTGGGCGGTCGAGGTCCAGCTCCAGCACCTCGAGGCGGCCGCGCGCCGCGGCGGCTTCGCCGTCGGCATCGGTCATCCCTATCCATCGACGCTCAAGGCCCTCGACGTCTGGCTCCGGGGGCTTTCGGCGCGCGGCTTCGAACTCGTGCCGGTCGCGCGGACCCTGCGCCACCCCAGCCCCGCCGTGGCTGAGGCGCAGTAGCTCAGCGGTTGCGGCGGTCCTCGCCCGAGTCGAACGCCAGCGCGACCTCGGCCGCGCGCACCAGGGCGCGCGCCTTGTTGCGGGCTTCCTGGTACTCGCCCTCCGGCGTCGAGTCGGCGACGATGCCGCCGCCGGCCTGAATGTAGAGCGTCCCGTCCTTGACCACCGCCGTGCGCAGCGCGATGCAGCTGTCCATCGCGCCGCTGGCCGAGAAGTAGCCGACGCCGCCGGCGTAGATGCCGCGCCGTTCGACCTCGAGCTCGTCGATGATCTCCATGGCGCGCACCTTGGGCGCGCCGCTGACGGTGCCGGCGGGAAAACCGGCCATGAGCGCGTCGAGCGCGTCGAAGCGCGGATCGAGCCTGCCCTCGACGTTCGAGACGATGTGCATGACGTGGCTGTAGTACTCGATGATGTTGCGCTCGGTGACCGTGACCGAGCCGATCTTGGCCACCCGTCCGACGTCGTTGCGTCCGAGATCGAGCAGCATCAGATGCTCGGCGAGCTCCTTGGGGTCGGCGAGCAGGTCGGCGGCCAGGGCCTGGTCCTCGGCGCGCGTCGCGCCGCGCGGTCGCGTGCCGGCGATGGGCCTGAGCGTGACGACGCCGTCGCGCGCGCGCACCAGAATCTCGGGGCTCGAGCCGACCACGGCGAAATCGGCGAAATCGAGGAAGAACAGAAAGGGCGAGGGGTTGACCCTTCGCAGTGCCCGGTAGAGCGAGAACGGCGGCGCGCGAAACGGGATCGCGAAGCGCTGCGACAGTACGACCTGGAAGACGTCGCCGGCCGCGATGTAGTCCTTGGCCTTGCGGACCATCTCGAAATACGTCTCGCGCGGCGTGTTCGACACGGGCTCGCCGGGTGCGTCGTCCTCGCCGCCGCCGCGCCCGTGCGGCAGGGCGCGCTCGAGATCCGCGACCGTGTCGGCGAGCCGTTCGCACGCCACGTTGTAGGCGGCGCGCGCCGTGGTGCCCGGCTCGGGCCACATCGGCGTGACCACGGTGACCGCGTCGCCGACGTTGTCGAAGATCGCCATGACGGTCGGCCGCACGAACAGGCCGTCGGGCAGGCCGAGCGGCGCTGGCTTGGCGGTCGGCAGGCGCTCGATCAGGCGCACCATCTCGTAGCCCATGTAGCCGACCAGCGCCGAGGCCATGGGCGGCAGGCGCTCGGGCACGTCGATGCGCGACACTTGGACCAGCCGACGCAGCGAGGCGAGCGCGCCCGGCGGCTCCTTGACGAAGGCATCGGGGTCGAACCGGGCGCGCCGGTTGATCTCGGCCGCATCGCCCGCGCAGCGCCAGATCAGGTCCGGCTTAAGCCCGATGATCGAATAGCGGCCGCGCGTCGCGCCGCCCTCGACCGATTCGAGCAGGAAGCTGTAAGGGCGGCCGTCGGCCAGCTTGAGCATGGCCGAGACCGGCGTCTCCAGATCGGCGACGATCGTGGTCCAGACGACTTGGGGCCGGCCGGAGTCGTACCTCGCGGCGAAGTCCGGGAGGTCGGGCTCGACGCGCATCGTGCCGCTCAGAGCATCGGCTCGAGAACGCCGCGATTGACCTCGACGGGAAAGCGCTCGGCGAGCGTTGCCCGGTACGCCGTGGCGAGATCCTCGGCGACGCCGTCCACGATCTCGGCGCGCAGGCTCGCGAGGTCCTGGGACTCCGCGGCCAGGCTCACTGGCCGAATCTCGACCAGGCGCACGAGGAGGTGCCCGGCGTCATCGTCGGCCTTCGCCGTCGTCACCTCGCCCACGGCCGCCCTGAACAGCCGATCGACGAGGTCGGGCGCGAGCGGCACGCCCGCCGGCCCCGCAGCGCGCTTGAACGGAGCCGACCGCGTGACCCGGGCGCCCAACGCGGCGGCGACGGCCTCGATCGTCTCGCCCGCGGCGAGCCGGGCGGCGCCCTGGGCGACCGCTTCGGCGGCGGATTGGTCCTGGGCGGCGGCGCGCCAATCGGCCGTCACCTGGTCGCGCACCTCCGCCAGGTCGCGCTGGCGGGGCGCGACGAGCTCGTCGGTCCGCGCCACGAAGAACCCGCCCTGCGGGGTCTCCTCGAGGGGTGCGACGGAACCAGCCGGCGTCTCGAACACGAGCGCGAGGAAACGGTCGCGCGGTTCGGGCAGGGTCGCTCTGGCGCCGTCCACGCCCATGCCCGCTGCATCGACCGGGGGCACCTTCATGGCCTTGAGCCCGACTTCGACCGCGGCCTCCTCCAGGCTCGCCCCGGCGGCGAGCGAGTCCTCCAGATCGTTGATCAGCTCGTAGGCGAGGTCGGTCGCCTTGTCGAGCGCGAGCTCGGCCTCGAGGGCCGGTCGAGCGGCCTCGAAAGGGACGGACGACGGCGGCTCGATCGCGCTGACGCGGAGCACGTGCCAGCCGAGCGGGCTCCGCACGGGGGCCGAGCTCCGGCCGACCGCCAGGCCGAACGCGGCATCGGCCAGCTCCGGCAGGATGAAGTCCGCACGGGCGAGCGTGCCGAGCGCGATCGCGGCGGCGCCTTGGCCGACCGAGGCCGCCACGGCGGCGAAGTCCTCGCCCTGGGCGAGCCGGTCGGCGACCGCGCGGGCCGCGGCCTGGTCGGCGAGGACGATCTGGTCCACCGTGCGGCGCTCGGGTACCTGGAAGGTGTCCACGCGCTCCTCGTAAAGCGCCAGGGCGTCCTCCTCGGCGATCGAAATGCCGTCGGTGAGCGATGTCGGGTCGACCGCGACGGCCGTCGCGGCGCGGTACTCCGGCGCCGTGTAGAGGCCGGCGTGCTCCTGATAGTAGGCCATCAGCGCGTCCTCGCCGGGATCGGCTGGCGCCGGCCGGTCGCCCGAGCGGACGAGCACGTAATCAACGACGCGCTCCTCGTTGCGGTAGGCGTGGAGCCGGTTGACCAGGGTCGCGGACGGCGCGGGCGTCCGCGCGATCGTGTCGATCAGCAGCCGCCGGGACAAATCGTCGCGCAGCAGGGCGACGAACCCGGACTCGCTGAGGCCCTGGGCGGCGACCCGGCCGGCGAAGATGTCGGCGCTGAACGCGCCCGTCTCGTCGTGGAACGCCGGGTTGGCGAAGATGAAGCGGCGCATCAGGTCGTCGCCGATGCCGATGCCGAGCCGGCTCGCCTCGAGCCCGAACTGGACCCGCATCGCCATGCGGTCGACCACGGCGAGCGCGACCTGCATCTTGGCGTCCGGGTCGGTATCGAAGCTCGCCCCGAGCAACGAACGGGCACGGCTGGCCTCGGCCTGGTACTCGCGCCCGAACTCCTGGGGCAGCAGCTCGACGTCGGCGACCGTCGCGACGGTGGTGGTGCTGCGGTCGCGCAGCAGGCTGCCCGGATCGGACCAGATGCCAACTCCGAACAGGGCGGCGAGCAACAAGAGGAAGATACGCACGACCCAGGTGCCGGCGCTCTTGCGAAGGGCTCTCAACATGGCGTGACGGGCCTGTGGTGACGCGCTCCAAGCGGGCGCGCATCATAGGGGGAGCGCGAAGCGCCGGGCAACGCCGGCGAGGGCGGGCTGTGGCCCACGGCCGCGGGCCGTGCTACCAACGCGGCCATGCCGCGCCGCGCGAGACGAACGACATGACCGGAATGCGACGCCCGCTGGTCGCGGGCAACTGGAAGATGAACGGGCTCCGCGCCGATGGCGTCGAGCGCGCCCGCGCGTTGCGTGCCCTCGTCGAGGCCGACGCGCCGCCGTGCGAGGTCCTAGTGTGCCCGCCGGCCACGCTGATCGCCCCGGTGGTGGAGGCCTTGCGCGGGTCGCCGGTCATGGTCGGCGGCCAGGATTGCCACGCCGAGGACAAGGGCGCCTTCACCGGCGACGTCGCGGCGCCGATGCTCGCCGATCTGGGCTGCCGCCAAGTCATCGTCGGCCATTCCGAGCGGCGGCGCGACCACGGCGAGTCGGACGCGGCGGTCAAGGCCAAGGCCGAAGCCGCGCTGCGCGCCGGGCTGGTGCCGATCGTCTGCCTGGGCGAGACCGAGGCCGAGCGGGACCAGGGTCGGACCGAGCCGGTGGTCGGCCGGCAGCTCGAGGCCTCGCTTCCCGCGGGTGCGTCGGGCATGACGACCGTCATCGCCTACGAGCCGATCTGGGCGATCGGCACCGGCAAGACCCCGACCACCGAGCAGATCGGCGCGGTCCATGCCCATCTCAGGGCCGTGCTGCGCGATGTGCTGGGGCCCGAGTCGGACCGCGTCCGCCTGCTCTACGGCGGCTCGGTCAACGGCAAGAACGCACGAACGATCCTCGGCATCGCCGACGTCGACGGCGCGCTGGTCGGCGGCGCCAGCCTCAAGATCGACGAGTTCTGGGCGATCTGCCGAAGTTGCGCCGGCGCGTGATCGCGTGTTAAAGGCACGGCGCGCCGGCGGTCGCCGGACCGCCGGGATTTCCGATGCAAACCGTCCTCATCGTCATCCAAGTTCTGCTCGCCGTCGCGCTCGTCGGCGTGGTGCTGATCCAGCGCAGCGAAGGCGGCGGGCTCGGCATGGGCTCGGGCGGCATGGGCGGCTTCATGTCCGGACGCGGCCAGGCCAACCTGCTCACGCGGCTCACGGGCGGCATCGCGCTGCTGTTCATGGCGACGAGCCTGGCGCTGGCCTTGGTTTCGCGCGAAGCCTCGCGGCCGGCCTCGATCCTCGAGGGCACGTCGGCGCCGGCGGCGACCGAGACGGCGCCGGCGGCCGAGGGCGAGGCGCAGCCCTCCGTTCCGCTCGCCGAGTGAGGCGCGCCGTCCCCGTGTCGGCGCATCAAGAAGGATGCGCGCGCGCCCGTTCGTGGTATGGTGTGCGCCCGTGACGCGCTACGTCTTCATCACGGGTGGTGTCTCGTCCTCGCTGGGCAAGGGTCTTGCCTCGGCCGCCCTCGGCACGCTGCTCCAGGCGCGCGGCTACAGTGTTCGGCTGCGCAAGTTCGATCCCTACCTCAACGTCGATCCGGGGACGATGAGCCCTTACCAGCACGGCGAGGTGTTCGTCACCGACGACGGCGCCGAGACCGATCTGGACCTGGGTCACTACGAGCGCTTCACCGGCGTCCCGGCGCGTCGCTCCGACAGCCAGACCGCCGGGCGCGTCTATTCCGAGGTCATCGCGCGCGAGCGCCGCGGCGACTACCTCGGCGGCACGGTCCAGGTCATCCCGCACGTCACCGATGTCATCAAGGAGGCGATCCAGGCCGATCACGACGACGCGGACTTCCTGCTGTGCGAGATCGGCGGGACGGTCGGCGACATCGAGGGCCTGCCGTTCCTCGAGGCGATCCGCCAATTCGCCAACGAGCTGCCGCGCCACCACGCCGCGTTCGTCCACCTGACCCTGTTGCCGTACGTGCGCGCCGCCGGCGAGCTCAAGACCAAGCCGACCCAGCATTCGGTCAAGGAGCTGCGCTCGATCGGCATCCAGCCCGACGTCCTGCTGTGTCGTTGCGAGCGGCCCATCCCCGAGTCGGCGCGGCGCAAGATCGCCTTGTTCTGCAACGTGCGTCCCGAGGCCGTGATCCCGGCGGTCGACGTGGACACCATTTACGAGGTGCCGATCACCTATCACGCCATGGGGTTCGACACCGAGGTTCTGCGCGCCTTCGGCCTGCCCGACGCTCCGGCGCCCGACCTCGCGCGCTGGGTCGACATCGTGCGCCACGTGCGCGAGCCGGACGGCGAGGTCTCGATCGCCGTGGTCGGCAAGTACACCGGCCTGCTCGACGCCTACAAGTCGCTGGCCGAGGCGCTGACCCACGGCGGCATCGCCAACGACGTGAAGGTCAACCTCAACTGGATCGACTCGGAGATCTTCGAGGCGGAGGACGCGGTCGACTATCTGCAGTCCGTCAACGGCATCCTGGTGCCCGGCGGCTTCGGCGAGCGCGGCGCGGAAGGCAAGATCGCGGCCGCGACCTTCGCGCGCGAGCGCGGCATCCCCTATTTCGGCATCTGCTTCGGCATGCAGATGGCGGTCATCGAGGTGGCGCGCAACCTGGCTGGCCTGCAAGGCGCGTCGAGCACCGAGTTCGGCGCCACGCCGCACCCCGTCGTCGGCCTGATGACCGAATGGCTGCGCGGCAACCAGATCGAGCGCCGCCGCACCGGCGACAACATGGGCGGCACCATGAGACTCGGCGCCTACGACTGCGTCATCGCGCCGGACAGCCTGGCCGCCGAGGCCTACGGCGCTGCGCGCACGACCGAGCGCCACCGCCATCGCTACGAGGTCAACATCAACTACCGGCCGCGGCTCGAGGCGAAGGGTCTCCGCTTCTCCGGCATGTCGCCAGACGACGTGTTGCCCGAGATCGTCGAGCTCGCCGGCCATCCGTGGTTCGTCGGCGTCCAGTTCCATCCCGAGCTCAAGTCGAAGCCGTTCGCGCCGCACCCGCTGTTCGCGTCCTTCGTCAAGGCGGCGGTCGCCAATTCGCGATTGGTGTAGGACTCGCTTCGGTGACCTCGGCCCTACCCCCCACCCCGACCCTCCCCCACAAGGGGGGAGGGCGCTCGGGTGCGATCGGCACAGAATATCCCTCCCCCTCGATGGGGGAGGGCGGGGAGGGGGTGCTGCCTTCCGTCGTCGTTCAGGGCGGCTTGCCATGATCGAAGCCCGCACGGTTACCATCGGCCGAGTCGCGTTCGGCAACGACCGGCCCTTCGCGCTGATCGCGGGGCCGTGCCAGATCGAGAGCCGCGACCATGCGCTCGAGACCGCCCACGCCCTGGTCGAGATCACCGGTCGGCTCGACATCGGGCTGGTCTACAAGTCGAGCTACGACAAGGCCAACCGCACCAGCCTGCGAACGCCGCGCGGCGTCGGCATCGGCGAAGGCCTCGGCATCCTGGCCGAGGTGCGCGAACGCTACGGCTGTCCGGTGCTGACCGACGTGCACGAGGCCGGCCACTGCGCCATCGCGGCCCAGGCCGTGGACGTCCTGCAGATTCCCGCGTTCCTCTGCCGCCAGACCGACCTCCTGGTCGCCGCGGCCAGGACGGGGCGGGCGGTCAACGTCAAGAAGGGGCAGTTTCTCGCGCCGTGGGACATGAAGCATGTCGTCGCCAAGCTGACCGAAAGCGGCAATGATCGGGTGCTGATCTGCGAGCGCGGAGTCTCGTTCGGCTATAACACCCTCGTTTCCGACATGCGCGCGCTGCCGATCCTGGCCGAAACGGGTTGTCCCGTCGTGTTCGACGCGACCCATTCGGTGCAGCAGCCGAGCGGCCAGGGCGCGACCAGCGGCGGCGAGCGCCGCTTCGCCCCCATCCTCGCCCGCGCCGCGGTCGCCGTGGGCGTCGCCGGCGTGTTCATGGAAACTCACGAGGACCCGGACCGGGCACCCTCCGACGGCCCCAACATGATCCCGATCGCCAGCCTGCCGGGAATCCTCGAGACCCTGGTCGCGCACGACCGCCTCGCCAAGTCGCGGGGCCCGGCGTGACCTTGGTCGAGCACATGCGCGCCATGGCGCGCAACAACGCCTGGGCGAACCATCGGCTGCTGACGGCGTGCGGGAAGTTGTCCGAGGCCGACTACAAGGCCACGCGAACCAGCTTCTTCCCGTCGGTCCACCTGACTCTCAACCACGTCCTGATCGTCGACTGGTACTACCTCGACGCGCTCGAGGACGGCGGGCTTGGGCAGCGCGCGTACGAGACCGAGGAGCCGTGCGCGAGCTTCGCCGCGCTCGACGCGGCGCAGCGGGCGAGCGACCGCAAGCTGATCGGCTATACCGATCGTCTCGCGCCGGAGACGCTCGCCGAGCGCGTCGATCTCGACCGCGGGCCGCGCGGCATCAAGCGCGAGACCGCGGCCGC
>JBBDQV010000030.1:0-10958 GCA_040905845.1 Alphaproteobacteria bacterium
GGCCGGGCGACGCCCGCCCGGCCTCGCGTCTCGTCTCTCGGCCGGGCGGGCACTTTCTCGAAACGCCGCGTCCCGGCCGGCGCTCGCCCGACGAAGGGAACCGATGGCCGACCTGCCTTTGATTGGCCTTGATGACGCCGGCCGCTGGCAACTCGCGACGGACGCCCAGCAGTGGATCATCGCCTCGCGCAACGCGGCCGATGGCTCGGCAGGTAAGGCTCGCAAGTTCACGCCACGATCCACCTTGCTTCACCACCTCATGGCCGGCCTGGGCATCGAGGCGACGGCCGAGGCGCGTGCCATGATCGACGGCTTGTCAACGACGCACGGGGCATGGCGTCACGGCACGGTCGCTGGCCGGGCCGCGATGGCCGCGCTGGCGGAACAGGCCCGGGCGATGATGGCCGCCGCCCGCGCCTCGCGTTTTGAAGGCCCGGCCAACAGAGAATTAGGCCGCCGTGGCGACGTTCTGATCGCCCCGGTAGGTGAAGGTCCTATCCCTGCCCGCCCTGCCCCTGCCGCGCTCGCCGCGCACGCGCCCTGCCATGGGCCGCTACATCAAGTGCCTTGACCGCCGCCGCGTCGCGCGGCGCAAGCCGAGGCGCGGGTGGTATTGGCCGGCGCCGTGGCCCGGCTGGACCCGAGGCGAGGCGCGCGCCTTGTCCGAGCGCATCGCGCGCGACGCTGACCTCGCGGCTTGACGCGCCCCACTCGACCGGCGCACGGTAGCCTTGCCTCGCCTCGCGAGGCGGACCCCGGCAGACGCGCAAACGCCCGCCGAGGCCCTAACCCAAGCCAAGGTGGACCCATGGCTCAGGCTACCAACCATCATACCGAATCGAATCCTCGCGCGGCGACTGGGAACGACCTGGCCGCCGCGTTGTTTTCGCTCGGCGTCGTCTACTACCCGCGCTACCGCGACGGCACCCTTGGCCATCAACGCCAGGCCGCGCATTTCGTTGGCCTGCCGACCGATCCGTGGGCCTGGGCGCGCACGCATTACGACACGTTGGCGTCGCGCGATCACCTGCCCGGCCGCGACCTGATCGTTGACGTGCTGATCCGTGAGGCCACCGGCTGGCATCGCTTGCCGCGCCCGACGTGGGCCTTTCAGGACTTGTGTGCGGCCCTGCTCGCCGATCCTGAAATCGGCGCCACGATCGGCCGCGACGATGCCCGAGCACGCGCCGAGGAACAGGTGCCATGACGTGGCCCGCCGTCTCGGTAGTGTCGTACCGCTTCGGCCCGTGCCGGAGCCGCCCCAGCTGCGCGGACTGGCACGCTCGCCTCGGCCGGGCGCGCTCATGGTCGCCGTCGTCGTCGCCATGGGCTTCGTCGGCGGCTTCACGGTCGCCATCCTCGGCGGCGCGCTCTATGTGCTCGCACGCCATGACGAGCCCATCGTCGAGCAGGTGCGCGAGCAGGTGCGCGCGGCGTTCGGGCTGATTGATTTATAGCTCTCGTGGCCGGCTCAGGTAGGGCCGGCCCCGCGCGCTTGGCGAGCTACGCCAGCCGGAGCACGTCTCGCTCGTACACCGCCGCCTCGGCCGCCGCCCGCAGGTCGCGCGGCACACGGCACCAGCCGTCCGGCGCGAGCCGGCGCACCTCGAGCACCACGGCCCGGCCCAGGCGCTCGCGTGCCGCCGCCCACGGCTCGGCCGCGTCGGCGATCGTGATGTAGGCCACGGCCTCGCGCGGCTCGACCAGGCCGTTCGGGACCCGTGGGAGAAAGCGACATTCGAGCTTCACGGCCGCGATCATGCGCGCCCCGGCCATGCCCCGCAACGGCGATGCCCCGCGCCGGGCCTGCGGTGCTCAAGGGCGCGCGAGACGGGCACGGGCAGGGCAAGGGTGCCGGGCTGGGGCGAGCGGGCAAGGGCGAGGGTCGGGGCGGCTTGCGCCTGTATACAACGACCCGAAAAATTGCAACCCAAATTGCAACCCAACCCCTTAGCACGGGCCGTTACGAGGCGGTACGCGACGGGAGCGGGTAGGGCACTAAGTGCCTACAACATAACACTTTAGCACACTAGCCGGTACAGGCCGGGATGGCCATAGACGCATTTCAAGACCGGTGCCTTCAACCGCTCGGCCACCCATCCGTACCGGCGTTGTAGACATGGTGCGCGAGCCCGTCCATGCGAAGGGCGAACGCCGGACCCCCCGTGGGGCCCGGCGCTGCCATGTCGGTATCCGCTCGCTGGGCGGTTAGCTGCCGATTTTGACGTCGTCGAACATGCGGATCATCTTCTCGAGCACCTGGGGATCGTAGGGCCGGAACATCATGCCCGTGCTCAGCATCTCGACCGGGTCTGACGGGAAGCCGAGGTCGGCGACCTTCTGAGGATCCGAGATCTCGAAGGCCTTCCGGTTGGGGTGCCCGTAGCCGTAGTCCGCGATCAGGAACTTGCCGGCCTCGGGCGACAGCCAGGCATCGAGGTAGTCATACACCAGGCCTTCGTCGCCCTCGCCATCGGCCACGAGCGAAAGGCCGCACAGCCAGGTCAAAATGCCCTCCTTGGGCACCGCGTACGCCACGGGCACACCCGCGGCGCGGAGGTTCTTGACCGCCGAGTTCCAGGCGTAGGCGGCGACGATCTCGCCCGACGCGAGCGCCTGCTCGATCTCGGTCTGGTCGTTCCAGTAAAAGCGAGACAGCTTGACGACCTGCTCACTTGCTTCCGCTACAAGGATCCCGACAAGCGACGCGGAGTGCGAACCACCCACGCCATCGAGCGCCGCTTCCGCGAGGTCCGACGACGGACCCGGCCCATGGGCGTCTTCCAGGACCGTACCTCCATGGACCGTATTCTGTTCGCCGAGTTCGCCCACGAAAACCTAACCAAGGGCGTCAGCTCCCCTCTCGACCTGACACATAACTCGTGACGTTACCAGGTCCTTGCGAGTCCCGCCGGGCGATCCATGATGGGCATGCGCACTTGCCCGGCCCTTTCGGCCGGCCATGGTGGCGCTACGGGCCGATGGCGGCAAACTGCGCTCCCGCGAGCTCCATGGTAGGCTCGAATTCGCGGTAATTCGGGCGACGGCATGGTCGATGCGGGTTGCCGCGCGGCAATGCAACGACCCCTCTGGTGCCGGGTGAAGAGTCTGCGCGGGCGAGCCGAGGACCGGTGAAGGACATCGAGCTTGGGGGCGCACCGGTCATGGCGGCCGGCGAACAGCCACGCGACTTGCGCACGCCTGGAAGTCGGCGCGGGCTCGGCCTCGCCGCCCTGGGCATCATGGTCGCGTTCATCGTCTACGGCAGCCTCGTCCCGTTCGCGTTCGTCGATCTCCCGGTTCGGGTCGGCCTCGATCGCTTGCTGAACGCGCCATGGTTCGATCCCATGGCGATCGGGCGGGCGGACTGGGTCGCCAACCTGCTGTTGTACGTCCCGGCGGCGTTCCTGTCGGTGGGCGTCCTGCATGCGCGCGGGGTCGCGGAGCGCGTCGGCGCGGCGTGCGCCGTGTGGCTCGTGCTGTCCGGGCTGGCGGTCGGTGTCGAGTTCGCGCAGACCTTCACGCACCGCACCGTCTCCTTGAACGATCTGCTCGCCGAAACGCTGGGCGCGGCTTTGGGAGCGGTGGCGTGGCTGTGCGCCGGATCCGCGGTGATGCGCCTGCTGCACAACGTCGCCTCGGGCGGTCGACCCGCGATCGTCGCGGTGCTGATCGGGTACCTGTCGCTTTACGTCGGGTTCGGCCTTTACCCTTACGACTTCGTCGTGAGCGCCGCCGAGTTCTCGCGCAAGCTCGACACCGGCGTAGCCTTCTCGCTGTCGCCACGTGATTGCGTCGGGTTCGCATGTTTCGCGAAACTCGTCGTCGAGGTCGTGTCCGTCGCGCCGCTTGGCGCCTTGATCGCGCTCCTCGTTCGCCGTCCGTTGGGTGCGACCTGCATCATCGCGCTGGCGGCCGGAACGGTCCTGGGCTTGGGGCTCGAAGGCGTTCAGATCCTGATCCTGTCGAGCCTGTCGCAAGGGCTGTCGGTCGTGACGCGAGGGCTTGGCGCCGTCGCCGGCGTCGGTGTGACGTCGCTGGCCGTGGCCTTCGGAGCGGCGCGGATCGCGCGTTTCATTCGCTGGGTTTCAGTTCTAGGGGCAGTGCCCTACCTGATCGGTTTCGCCGCGCTCAGCGGTTGGTTTGCCGGGCCTTGGGGCGGGTTCAAGGACGCCTCGCGCCAGCTCGGCGAGCTCAGCTTCATACCCTTCTACTACCACTACTTCACGACCGAGCAGATGGCGACCGCCAGCTTGATGCGCATTGCCCTGGCCTCCCTGCCGATCGGCGTCGCGGCCTGGGCGTGGCGTCCCCAAGCCCGCCCGTCGATGCCGGCGCTCGCGGCGGGTGGGGCCGCTCTCGTCATGGAATGCGGCCGGCTCTTTCGGCTCGACGGTCACCCAGACCCGACGAACGTCCTGATCGCGGGGGCGTCCGCCGGCGTCATGTTCGTCACGCTGGCCTGGATCAGGCGCTGGGGAGCCGAACCGACACCCACTCGCCGGCCGCTCGCCGCCACCGCGGCAATCAGGGCCACGACGAGACCCCCGAAGCCGGCGACGGCGTCCGAGGCCTTCACTCCCGCGACGCGGCGGGCGGGACCAACGATGAGGCTTGGCGCGATTGTCGCCGGTGCCGCGGCTCTGGCCGCCGCATGGCTGCACCCCTTCGGCGCCGCCTGGACCGTTCCGGCGCTCGCGCTATGGGCGACTCTCCTGTGGCGGTTTCCCCGACTCTGGCTGACCGCGGTTCCGGCGGTTCTGCCGGTCCTGGACCTCGCACGCTGGAGCGGCTGGTTCTTCTTCGACGAGTTCCAGTTCATGGCGCTGGTGGCGTTGGCCGTTCTGCTTTGGCGCGGATCGGCCTTGACCCTGTCCGTCCCTCTCCCGGCGAAACTCGCCGTGGGGCTCGTCGTCGTCGCATGCGTGATAGCGCTGGGCCGCGGCCTGCTGCCGCTCGCGCCGGTCGACGCGAACGCGATCTACACATACACGACACCATGGAACGCCGCGCGCGTCGGGGGCGGCTTCGCGCTTGGATTGGCGTTCCTGCCGTTCTTGTGGCGCGAGATGGCGCGCGATCCGGGGGCCGGTCGTCGCCTTGCCCTTGGCATGGTCCTGGGCCTGGCGGGGACCATGGTCGCCGTGCTCCACGAGCGATTTCTCTTCTCCGGATGGTTCAACCTGGAAAGCGAATTTCGCGTCACGGCTGGATTCTCGAGCATGCACACCGGCGGCGGCCACCTTGGCGGATACCTCGCGACTGCATTGCCGTTCGCTGTTACGCCGCTGCTGTTCGGCCGAACGTCGATCGCGTACGCCGCGACCGCCGCCGCGTTCCTCGGCGCGGCTTATGCCCTGCTGGTCGCGTTCGCCCGCACCGCGTATCTGGGCGCGGCCGCGGCACTGGCAAGCCTCGCTCTGGGCTCGATGGTCGCCTCGGCGAGGGCGGGCCGGCCTCGGCGCGGAGCGATGATCGCCGTCGCGGGGGGCGTCGTCGGCTTGGCCACGATCGTCGTGGCGCCGATGCTCGGTGACAGCTTCATCGGCGCGAGAATCGCGCGCACGGTCGACGACTTCGACCAGCGGTCGCGGCACTGGCGGTCCGTGATGGCGATGCGCGACACGAACCTCGTCGCGGCGCTGTTCGGCATGGGTCTCGGTCGCTATCCGTCGACCTACCTGGGATCCGCGCACAGCGTGCCCGTCGATCCCCCAGTTTCGTTCGGTCGCGGCCAGGGCGGCTTGATCCTGAGGCTCGCGGGCGGTCACGCGCTGTACTACGAGCAACGCGTGTCTGTGGAGCCCGGCCGATCCTACATCCTGAGTCTCGATATTCGTGGCGAGGATGCGGCGATGTCGCTCAACGTGTCGGTCTGCGAGAAGGCTCTGCACTACTCGTTCGCGTGCCAGGACACGCCCGTGGCGGCGCGCGCGGAGTGGCAGACGGTTCATCGTGTCATTGACATGGGAGATGTCGGGGCAGATCGCGGCCGCATCGGCGCGCCCAGCCGACGCCCCGTGTTCATCAGCCTTAACGCTAGCGGTTCCAGCGCCGTCGTCCGGATCGACAACGTAAGTCTCATAGCGCCCAATGGTCAGGACCTCGTTCGCAACGGTGGGTTCGACGACGGCGGCGCTCATTGGTATTTCGCGGAGGATCGCCACGTTTCATGGCAGATCGAGAATCTCTACCTGCAGGTGCTGTTCGATCAGGGTTGGTTCGGCCTTGTCGCCTTCGTCGTCTTCAGCGCCTATGCGGTCACGTGCGCGATTCGAGCCGTCGCCATGGGCGATGGTCTCGGGGCGGTCTTGCTGGCGTCGATCATGGGCTTTCTTACGGTCGGTCTGGCCACTGCGTTGATCGACGCGCCGCGCCTTGCGATGCTCTACATCTTCCTCGCAGGGGCGGCCATCGGGCTTCGCCCGGCCGCATGCCGAACGAAGGCATGACGCTTCGCTCGGACGACTCGCCGACGCGGCCTAGGGTTCCGCCGCCAAGCCCCGCGATGATCGGTCGTCGAGGGGTGCAGGCATCGCGGAGACCGCCATGGTGAGAGTTTGCGAATGTGATGGTGCGAACTCTACAGGTCACTTGACAAATCGGCCGGACGCTTGAACCTGGACGAGTCGTCGGCCCGGACGCGATGTCGACGACAGTGGCGTGTTCGATTCAGCCCAAGGCGCCATTCAAGTCCGATACGGTTGCGCGTCTGGCAGCGGCGTTCGCGCTCGTGGTGATCGAGCCCGGCGTCATGCCAGACGCGCCGCGTCATACGGAAAGGACAAGGCATGGGTCGAACCGTGGCCGCCAGACTCCTGCGATGGTTCGCCGTGCTGGGCACGGGCATAGCGCTCACGGGCTTCAATCCTCAATTGGCCTTGGCCCGGGTCCTGACGGTCGGGCCGGCCGGCGAATTCCGCGTTCCGAGCGCGGCGGCCAAGGCGGCGCGGGACGGCGACACGATCGAGATCGCGGCGGGCACGTACACGGGCGACGCGGCGGTGTGGCGCCAGAACGCGATCACGATCCGCGGCGTCGGCGGCCGGCCCGTGCTCGATGCCGCGGGCAAGTCCGCCGAAGGCAAGGCGATCTGGGTGATCAAGGGCGACAACGTCGTGATCGACAATATCGCCTTCGTGGGCGCGCGCGTCTCCGACCGCAACGGCGCCGGAATCCGACACGAGGGCGGTCGGCTCACTATCCGCAACAGCCTGTTCCGCGACAACGAGAACGGCATCCTCACGAAGAACGATCGCGACCAGAGTCTGGTGATCGAGGGTTCCGAGTTCGCCGACAACGGAATCGCCGGTGGTTCCGGCCAGGTCCATGCCATCTATGCCGGTTCCATTCGAGAGCTGTCGGTGCGGTCGTCCTATTTCCACGGCACGAAGATCGGACATCACATCAAGAGCCGCGCCCAGACGACGACGGTCCTTTGCAACTACATCGTCGACGGACCGGACGGAACCGCGAGCTTCGAGGTCGACATCTCGATCGGCGGCGATGCGCTCATCATGGGCAACGTCATGCACAAAGGCTTCCACGCGGACAATACCGGGATGATCGCCTACGGCAACGAGGGGTTGAAGAATGAGGGTCGCAGCCTGATCGTGCTCAACAACACCCTGGTCACGGACGTGGGCAGCGGGGTGTTCGTCAGGATCGGGAAAAAGGCGCGCCCGATGTCAGCGCACATCAGCAACAACATCTTCATCGGCAAGGCCGCTCTCGCCGAAGGCACCGAGATCACCGAACCCAATCTCTACGCGGAATCGATCGACGGCAGCGGCGACGGCGCCCTTGGTTCGATCGCGGGCGCGATCGGCCCGGTCGCCGACCCGGGGTTCATCGACGCGGCCAACGGCGACTTCCGTCTGGCCGCGGGCTCTCCGGCGATCGACGCGGGCACCGTCAACGCGGCGATCGACGGCGAGCGGGTCGTACCCGACTGCGAGTACGTTCATCCCGCCTCGGAACGGCCGCGCCCGTCGGTCGGCGAGATCGACCTTGGGTCCTACGAGTATGAGGGTTCCTAACCCGAGCGCGGCGCCATGTCCCCGACCACGCGCGCGCGGACCCTGAGCGCGTTGCCGGGCAGGTAGGCGATCGGCGTATCCTCGACCTCGACGGTCTTCAAGCCCTCGCGAGCGGCGCCGGCGGCGACGGCGCTAGCCTCCGCGGCCTTCCTGGCCTCGGCGATCGCGTCGGCGCGCGTCACATCGCGGTAGATCCTGTCGCTTTCGCCCGAGACCTGGGCGATGGCCGCGCCGACGGCGTTGGCGCAGTCGCCGAACGGGACCCGCACCACCGCCGAGACGCCCGCGAGCCGATCGGGAACCAGGAACGCTCCGCCGCCGACGGCGACGAGCGTCACCTCGCCCGCGGTCAGCTTCATGCGGTCGATGGCGTCCTCGATGATGCCTCGGGCGCGATCGAGCACGGCGCGGGCCGCGCCCGGCGCGAGGCTCGCGAGCCTCGAGGGCTCGCCCAGGGCGACGCGACCCGCCGCGACGGCGACGTCGGTCATGGTCAGGCTGTCGCCGCCGAAGGCCACAGCCTGCGTGGTCAGGCGATGGCCGACCGACCGGGGCCCGATCGCCAAGGGGTCGAGTGCGACGAGGCTGCCGCCGCCGAGCGCGACGGACTCGAGGTCGGGCATGCGGAACAGGGTCCGCACGCCGCCGACCTCGACCGTCGCGTTGGCCTCGCGCGGGAAACCGTGGCGCAGTTCGCCCACGTCCATGCTGGTGCCGCCGACGTCGACGACCAGGGCGTCCGAAAGTCCCGAGAGGAAGGCCGCGCCGCGCATCGAGTTGGTCGCGCCCGAGGCGAAGCCGAACACGGGCAGGCGCGCGGCCAGGGCGGCTTGGGCGATCGTGCCGTCGTTCTGCGTGATGTAGAGCGGCGCCTCGATGCGCGCGTCGCGTATCGCCTGCTCGAACGCGGCGACGGTGACGCCGGCGAGCTCGCCCAAGGCCGCGTTCAGGAGCGCGGCGTTCTCGCGCTCGAGCAGCCCGATGCGGCCCAGCTCGGCCGAGCGCGTGATCGCGGCGCCTGGGTGCTCCTGGGCCACGATCGCCGCCGCCTCGCGCTCGTGCCGGTCGTCGAGCGGCGAGAACATCGCCGAGATCGCGACCGCGTTCAGCCCGGCCGCGCGCATGGCGCGGGCGGCCGCGCGCACGCCGGCCACGTCCAAGGGCATGAAGGGCCGGCCGTCGTAATCGTGCCCGCCCTCGACCATCCAGACCCCGCCTGGCACGAGCGCGGCCAGCTCGGCCGGCCAATCGCAGAACGGCGGCAGGGTCGCGCCCGCCGGCAGGCCGATCCTGAGCGCGGCCACCTTGGCGAGGCCGCGGCGCTCGAGCACGGCGTTGATGAAATGGGTCGTGCCGATCATGACGCCGTCGATGGGCAAGCCGGGCTCGACGGCCAGCCGGTGCAAGGCGCCGATGATCCCGCCCGTCACGTCCTCGGTCGTGGCGACCTTGACCGCGCGGACGACGGCATCGTTCTCGATCAGCACGGCGTCGGTGTTGGTGCCGCCGACGTCGATCCCGATCCGCCTCATGGCGTGAACACGCTTTGGAAGTCGATGTCGTAGCCGAACGCGCGCGGTCCGACGTGCTCGAGCCCGCGCTGGCTCAGGAACACCGCCGGGGGCGGCAGGGCGATGACCGTCACGCGCTGGCCGTAGCGGATCGTCTCGCTGCCGATGGCTTCGCCCGCCGTCGCGTCGAGCACGCAGATCAGGTCCGGCGACATGGCCAGCGGCTCGCCGTCGAGCCACGCGATGATCCATTCGTTCTGGAAGTCGAGGGCGAGCGTCTGGCCGTGCCAGGCCTCGTGCCCGTCGAAACGAACACGGCCGCGCAGGAACCCGCCCGTCGTCCGCCGCTCGACATCGGCCACCTTGCCGGCGAACAGCACCTTGCCGGGCTCGACGGCGAGGATCGCCGCGACCGGATCGTCGTGGCGGCGCCGGGCCGCGCGCACCGCCTCGCCGATCGCGATCGCCTTGGTCGTGGTGCGCGGAATGCCCCAGCGCTTGACCTCGGCGCCCGTGCGCGGCGCCTTGCAGGTCGAGGCGGTCGAGCCGTACTCGACGCAGACGCGCCGGCTGATGCGCTCCATCCACGTCCAGGACGGGACCTTCTCGACGATCGTCTCGATGCCGCGCACGTCGACCGCGGTGAGCGGGCAGGGCTTCAGATCGCCGACCGCGGCGCTGGTCATCTGCGCCTCGGGGTAGGCTCGCCCCATCATGTCGGCGTCGACGACCGGGCGATCGAGGTGGGCCGCGGCCATCAAGGGCTGGATCGCGTTGCCGCCGCCGATCTCGAGCGCCATGACGGCCCGGAACCGGATACCCGTGTGCTCTTCCATGAGGCCGACCGCGCGGGCGACGTTGCGGCTGTCGGTCAGACGCTCCTGGCCGACCAGCGGCGCCCCCATGGTCGAGACCGGAGCGACCCAGTCATCGTCGGCGAGCGCTTGCGCGTCGATCAGCCGGACGCGCCGGCCCTCGGCGTAGAGTCGGCGCATGTTGAGCAGGCCGAGATAAGGGCTGCCGCCGCCTCCGGTCCCCAGGATCCAGGCGCCGACGGCCAGGGACTCGATGTCGTCGGCGGCGAGGGTCCGCCCGGTCGTCACGGGTAGCGCGACCGCTTCTCGATCTCGTAGATCGGCAGGGTGTTGCGGATGTAGGCGCTTGCGGCGTCCTGGAGCGGCTGGTAGTCCCACGCGACGCCGGTGGCCTTCATAGCCTCGGCGAGCCAGCGGCGGCGACGCTGGCTTTCGAGCACGCGCTGGCGCAGCGCGGGGACGTCCCAGCGTCGCCCGAGCTCCTTGCGCAGCCGCGTCACGGTGTCCGCCTCGGCGGCCTCGGCGGCGCGGTTCCTCACCTCGCGCGGATCGTCGTCGAGAAGATAGAGCAGCAGCGGGTCGGCGGCGGACAG
>JBBDQV010000031.1:0-10869 GCA_040905845.1 Alphaproteobacteria bacterium
GGGTTGCGCTGGGTTGGCGCGACCTAAGGGCGCGCCTACCCGAAGCTGGGTGAGGGTGGGCCGTCGCATCTCAACGAAAGCCCCTCTACGCCTTCCAGGTCCCGGCGCGAACCAGCTCGTCCTGGGTCTCGACGATCGCCTCGTGCATGACGTCGAACATGCGGTCGACCTGCGCGGAGGAGATCACCAGCGGCGGCGAGAACACGCACAGGTGGCCCATCGGCCGCAGGATCAGGCCCTTCTCCTGGCACTTCCGGTCGACCTTCGCGCCGACGCCGGCCTCCCAGGGGAACGGCTCCTTGGTCGCGCGGTCCATGACCATCTCGACGCAGCCCATCAGGCCGACGCCGCGCGCGTCGCCGACGAGCGGCAGCTCGCCAAGCGCCCGCAGGCGCTCCTGGAAGTGCGGCGCGATGGCGCGCACGTGACCGCAGATGTCCAGACGCTCCATGATCTCGATGTTCTTGAGCGCCGCGGCGCACGCGACCGGATGGCCGGAATACGTGAAGCCGTTGCTGAACACCGCCGTCTCCGCCTTGGCCGCGAGGACGTCCTGGAACAGCTTTTCGGACACGATGAAGGCGCCGAGCGGGATGTAGCCCGAGGTCAGCCCCTTGGCGCAGGTAATGATGTCCGGCACCAGGTTGAACACGGACTCCGAGGCGAACATGTGGCCGAGCCGCCCGAATCCGGTGACGACCTCGTCCGAGATGTAGAGCACGCCGTACTTGCGGCACACCGCGAGCGTCCTCTCGTGATAGCCCGTCGGCGGCATCAGCACGCCGCCCGAGGCGAGGATCGGCTCGCCGATGAAGCAGGCGACCTTGTCGGGCCCGAGCTCCAGGATCTTGTCCTCGAGCTCCTTGACGCACTGATCGCGGAACGCCTCCTCGGTCATGCCGTCGGGCCGCCGGTAGGGGTTTGGCGCCTGCAGGTGGTGGATGCGATCCGTCATCATGTCCATATACGTCGTGTCGCGCGGCTTGCCGCACAGCGATGCCGCGAGGTACGTGGAGCCGTGATAGGCGCCCTGACGGGTCAGGATGGCCTTCTTCTCCGGCTTGCCGATGACGTTGAAGTAGAACCACACGAAGCGGATCGCCGAATCGACGGCGGTCGAGCCTCCGGTCGCGAAGAACGCCCGCTCGAGATCGCCGGGGGCCAGCTCGGCCAGCTTGGCGCCGAGCTCGGCGTGGGGCGGCGTCGAAAGCTTGCCGAACGGCGAGTAGTACGTCATCTGACGCACCTGCTCGGCCACCGTGCGGGCCATCTCCTCGTTGCCGTAGCCGATCTGGACGCACCACATGCCGCCCGGGCCGTCGATGTACTTCTGGCCATCGGTGTCGTAAACGTAAATACCTTCGGAATCGGCGAGCAGCAGTGTGTCCTGCTTGTCCGCGGACTTCAGGTAACCCCAGGGATGGATGACGTGCTCGCTATCCTTGTCCCTAAGTTGACGCGTGTCGAATGGCAGATTGGTAGCCACGATTGCACCTATCGAGTTGAAGTGTTTGCGTTTCTGGGCAAAGAACTATTCCCCTGGGCGGCCCAATGCACCCAGCCGCCGCATGGCGACTTTACGACGACTTCCCGCTTGGTGGCAAGGCCGGAGCTTGACGGCCCCGTGCCGGGCCGTAAGGTGGCCGCGATCGACATTGGAGGGCGATGATGACGGCCACGGCCGATCGCAAGGCTGCGGTGCCGACTGTCCAGGTCGACAACGCGCTGACCCGCGTCACCGAGTGGCGCTTCGCGCCGGGCGCCTCGACCGGCTGGCACCGGCACGAGTACGACTACGTCGTCGTGCCTCTGCTCGCGGGAACGCTGCGGCTGGATGAGCCCGGCGGTACGCGCGAGGTCGCGCTCCAGGCCGGAGCCTCCTATTTCCGCCTCGCCGGGCTCGAGCACGACGTCATCAACGCCGGCACTGGCGAGTACGCCTTCATCGAGATCGAGTTCAAGGCCGCGCGCCGCTAGGCCGACGCCGCCGGCTCGCCGACACGTCCGGTCGCTTGGACGGGGCCGGCGCGATCGCGCTATGCTCGACCCCGCGGGTCGCCACGCCGTCCTCCCCGCGGAGCGCCGGCCCGTCCGACAGCGAACGAACGCCATGAAATCGCGAGCGAGGCGGCACAGACCGTGACGGTCGCCCAGCAGCATCCCCTGGCCCGGTCGGGGCGCGAACCCGCCACCCCGGCGCCCGACCGGCGCTCCGCCGCCGCGCGGGCGCGCCACCGCTATTTCGGCATCGTGCTCGCGGCCAGCGGCCTGATCATCCTGCTCGGCATCGTCGTCCACGACCTCATCCGCGGCGAAGGCGCGATCATCCTGGGGCCGAAGTCGTACACGGCCATCGCGTTCACGATCATCCTGATGTTCGCGGCCCTGTTCCTCGACACGCGAGCCCGCGCCCGATTGCTCGAAATCCAGAAGCGGGAGCTGCATCGCCTGACCGACGTGCTTCAGACGACCGTGGCGAGCCTCAAGCAGGTCAATGTCGACCTCGAAATCGCGCGCGAGCAGGCGGTGGCGGCGAACCGGGCCAAGAGCACCTTCCTCGCGAACATGAGCCACGAGATCCGGACGCCGCTCAACGGCGTGCTCGGCTACGCGCAGATTCTCGCCCGCGACGGCAGCTTGACGGCGCGCCAGCGCGAGATGGTCGAAACCATCAGCAACAGCGGCGGGCAACTGCTCGCCATCCTCAACGACATTCTCGACCTGTCGAAGATCGAGGCCGGCGCCGTCGAGCTCCGCGCGGCCGAGTTCGACCTGGTCGGGCTGCTGCAGGGCGTGGCCGCGACCTACCGCGCGCGCGCCGACGAGAAGCTGATCGGCCTCGACGTCGAGGTGCCGCGCGATCCACCCCCCGCGGTCATCGGCGATCCGGTGCGGCTGCGCCAGGTCTTGACCAACCTTGTCGACAACGCGGTCCGCTTCACCGACCGCGGCGACGTCGTGCTGGCGTGCAACCGGCTCGACGGTGACCGCTACGTATTCGCCGTGCGTGACACCGGCATCGGCATTCCCCCCGAGCTCCAGGAAGCGGTGTTCGAGCCGTTCCGGCAGGGCGAGGAGGCGACACGGCGCGGCGGCACGGGCCTGGGCCTGACCATCTGTCGGCGTCAGGTCGAGCTGATGGGCGGGCGTCTCGGCCTGACCTCCCAGCCGGGCCGAGGCTCGACGTTCAGCTTCGAGGTTCCGCTGCCGGCCGGAGCGGCGCCGGCGCGCGAGCGGGACAGCCGGGCCCGGCGCATCCTCAGCCTCGCCGACGGCCACGCGGTCGCCGCGCTCGTCGCGGTGCGCGACCGGTTGAACCGGGATGTCCTGGGCAGCCTGCTGGAAGGCATCGGCTGCGCGGTGACGCCGGTCGAGCAGATCGCCGACGTGGCCACTGGCGATGCCGCTTTCGACGTCGTCCTGGTCGATGCGCCCGTGAACGCGAGCGACGCCGAGTCCATCGTGGCCCGTGCCGCGGCCCTCGCCGGTCCGCACGGCGTGCGGGTCATCGGCATCGGTCCCAGCGACGAGCGATCGGCGCTCGCGTGCATCAAGGGCGGGTTCGCCGACGTGCTCGCCCTACCCGTCCGCGCCGAGGCGCTGTTCGCCTGCCTCGAATACCGGCTCGAGGCTCGTTTCGCGAGCGTTCCCGTCGACGGTCCCGCGTTAACGGGGGGCGACGCGGACGAGCCGGTCGCCGGCCCCGCGGCGATCCCCGTCGCGTTGAGGAAGCGCCTGATGGACGCCGCGCACGCCGCGAGCGTCACCGACCTCAGGGTCGCGGTCCGCGAACTCGCCCAGCTGGGCGGGTCGCACGAGCCGCTCGCCCGGCGCCTGACGGCCCTGATGCGGAACTACGACATGACCGCGGTCATCGAGCTCCTGGAGGATGATGAAGACGGATCCGCGTGACCCCAGGCTGGTCGGCAAGCGCGTTCTCGTCGTCGACGACACGCCGGCCAACATCGAGCTCCTGGCGGCGATCCTCGAGCCGCACGGGTTCAACGTGCTGGTCGCCACGTCGGGCGACACGGCGCTGCGCGTCGCCCGGCGCACCCCGCCCGACCTGATCATGCTCGACGTCATGATGCCGGGGCTGGACGGCTTCGAGACGTGCCGCCAGATCAAGGCGGACCCGAAGCTCGCCGACATTCCGGTCATCTTCGTGACCGCGCGCGACGATCCCGAGGACGTGGTCACCGGCCTGCGCCAGGGCGCGGTGGACTATGTGCCGAAGCCGGTGCGCCACGAGGAAGTGCTGATGCGCGTGCGCGCCCACGTGCTGCTCAAGGTCTTGAAGGACGCGCTCCAGGCCAAGGCCGCGGAGGCGGAGACCCTGCTCCATATCCTGTGTCACGACCTGCAGAACTCGGTCGGAGCCGCGCACGGCTACCTCGGCCTGGCCGAGGACTCGCCCGGCGAGGACCGCCATCGCTTTCTCGCCGATTGCCGGGTGTCGCTCGAGCGCACGCTCGAGATCATCGATCACGTGCGCGAGCTGCGCGCGCTCGCCACGGGCAAGCGCTCGCTGACCCTGAGCCCTGTTCGCCTCGCCGACTGCTTCGACGCCGTCATCGGGCTGTTTCGCCTGCGCCTGGCCGAGAAGCGCATCGACCTCGTCTGCCCGAACGGCGCCGCCCGCGAGGTTAACGTCAGCGTCGATGCGGTCCCGTTCGTCAATTGCGTCCTCAACAACCTCATCTCGAACGCCATCAAGTTCTCCTACCCGGGATCGCGCATCAGCCTCGAGGTCGCGGATCTCGGCAAGGAAGTCCGCCTGACCGTGCGCGACGACGGGATCGGCATGTCCGCCGAGCTGCTGGCCGACCTGTTCCACCCGGAACGCCCGACTTCGCGCGAGGGGACGGCGGGCGAGCTCGGCACCGGCTTCGGCATGCCGCTGGTCAAGCAGTACATCGACCTGTTCGGCGGGCGCATCGTCGTCGAAAGCGCCGAAGAGAACGACGCCGCGCGGCCCCACGGAACGAGCGTCCACCTCTTCCTCGCCAAGGCGGCGGAGGGCCGCCGCGCCAAGGCCCGCAACGCCGCGCCCTGGCCGGCTTGAACCGTCGGCCCAGCGTGGCTAGTCTCGGCGCCCCTGCGGCGAGGCGGTGATGGACGTGCGCGACGACCTTTGCGCGCTGATCGGCGAAACGCCGCTGGTGCGGCTGCGCGGGCTCTCGGAGCGCACCGGCTGCGCGATCCTCGGCAAGTGTGAGTTCATGAACCCCGGCCAGTCGGTCAAGGACCGCGCCGCCCTGTTCATCGTACGCGACGCGGAAGAGTCCGGACGCCTGCGCCCCGGCGGCGTCATCGTCGAAGGCACCGCCGGCAACACCGGAATCGGGCTGTGCGTCGTGGGGCTGGCGCGCGGTTATCGCTGCGTCATCGTCATGCCCGAGAACCAGAGCCAGGAGAAGAAGGACGCGCTGCGCCTGCTCGGCGCCGACCTGCGTCTCGCCAAGGCGGTGCCCTACAAGGATCCAGGGAACTATCAGCACGTCTCGCGCCGGCTCGCCGAGGAACTCGCGGCGAGCGAGCCGAACGGGGCGATCTGGGCGAACCAGTTCGACAACGTCGCCAACCGCCGCGCCCACTACGAGACGACGGGGCCCGAGATCTGGCGCCAGACCGACGGCACGGTCGATGCCTTCGTGTCGGCGATCGGCACCGGCGGCACGATCTCGGGCGTCGGCCTCGCGCTCAAGGAGCGCAGCCAGAAGGTCAGGATCGTTCTGGCCGACCCTACCGGCTCGGGCATGTACGACTGGGTGGTCAACGGCACGCCCAAGTCGGAAGGAAGCTCGATCACCGAAGGCATCGGCCAGGGTCGCGTGACGAAGAACTGCGAAGGCGCGCCGATCGACGAGGCGTTGCGCGTCACCGACGCCGAGGCGCTTGAGGTGCTGTTCGATCTCGCGCGAAACGAGGGCCTGGTCCTCGGCGGCTCGACCGGGATCAATGTCGCGGGCGCGCTCAAGGTGGCCCAGCGCATGGGCCCCGGGCACACCATCGTGACCCTCCTCGCCGACCACGGCGCGCGCTACATGAGCAAGGTCTACAACCCGGTCTTCCTGCGCGAGAAGGGCCTGCCCGTGCCCTCCTGGCTCGTCTGAGCGCCATGGCGACGGAGCTGGTGTTCAGGGACGACCCCTATGCTCGGTCATGCGCCGCGACCGTGGTTTCGGCCGACGCGCGCGGCATCACGCTTGACCGCACCGTCTTCTACCCCTTGGGCGGCGGCCAGCCCGGCGATTCCGGCATCCTCAGGCTCGCCGACGGCTCGAACGTGCGCATCATCGACGCGCTCAAGGGCGAAGGGGACGAGGTAGTTCATGTCCCGGCCGAAGGCGGCGCGATCCCCGCCCCGGGCGCCGCGGTCGAGGCGGAGATCGATTGGGAGCGCCGGCATCGCCTGATGCGCATGCATAGTTGTCTTCACCTGCTGTGCGCGGTCGTCGCCGCGCCGGTCACCGGCGGCCAGGTCGGCGAGGACCGCGGCCGGCTCGATTTCGACGTGCCCGAGGCGACGCTCGACAAGGACGCTCTCACTCAGAGTCTGAACGCGCTGATCGAGCAGGACCACCCGCTGGCCACGCGCTGGATCACCGACGCCGAGCTCGCCGCGCGGCCCGAGTTGGTCAAGACCATGTCGGTCAAGCCGCCGATGGGCGCGGGGCGCGTCCGCCTGATGGAGGTGCTTGGCGTCGACCTCCAGCCGTGCGGCGGCACTCACGTCCGCTCGACCCGCGAGATCGGGCCGGTCGAGATCGTCAAGATCGAGAAGAAAGGCCGGCTCAACCGCCGCGTCATCGTCGCCTTCCGCGACGGGGGCGGCGCGTGACCGGCGCGGGCTTCGCCGCCCTGGTCTCGACCGACTGGCTCGCCGCCAACCTAGCGGCGCCGGACCTGCGCGTTGTCGATGCCTCATGGTACCTGCCGACCGAGCGGCGCGATCCCAAGGCGGAGTACCGCGCCGCCCACCTTCCCGGCGCCGTGTTCTTCGACATCGACGAGATCGCCGACACGGCCTCGCCCTACCCCCACATGCTGCCGGCGCCTGAGAAGTTCTCGGCACGCGTGCGCAAGCTCGGGCTTGGCGACGGCAACCGGATCGTCGCGTACGACAGCGGCTCGATGATGGCGGCGCCCAGGGTGTGGTGGATGTTCCGCGTCTTCGGCCACGACGACATCGCCGTGCTCGACGGCGGGATGGCCAAGTGGCGCGCCGAAGGTCGTTCGATCGAGGATCTGGCCCCCATGCCGCGCGAGCGGCACTTCACGGCCCGCCTCAACAACCTCATGGTGCGCGATCTGGCCCAGGTCCGCGCGAACATCGACGCGGGCCGCGAGCAACTCGTCGACGTGCGCGCCGCCGGGCGATTCAAGGGGACGGCGCCGGAGCCCCGGCCGGGCGTGCGATCGGGTCACATTCCCGGCGCACTGAATCTGCCCCACGACCGCCTGATCGACGCCGAATCCAGGACGTTCCTGGGACCCGATAGCTTGCGCCGCCGGGTGGCCGACGCCGGCATCGATCTCTCGAAGCCCATCGTCGCGAGCTGCGGCTCCGGGGTCAGCGCCTGCGTCCTCGCGCTCGCGCTCCATCTGATCGGCCACCGGAACACCTCGGTCTACGACGGATCCTGGTCGGAATGGGGCGGCCGCGGTGACACCCCCATCGCGACCTGAAGCGGGCGCGCCTCCAGCGCGGTGCGCCGGCTGAAAGCACTCTGGTCCGACTCGGGCTGGCCCGCTATGGTGCCCGCCGAGATCGCGGAGGGGTCGTCATGATCGCGCGAAGACTCGCGCTGGCGTTCGTGCTGGCGCTGGCGCTGGCCGGCCCCGGCGCCGCCGCGACGCCTCTGCCGCCCGAGATCGACGCGGCCATCGCCGAGGCCGCGCGCTCGCCCGTCCCCGCCGCCGTCAGCGCCGCCGTCATCGCGAGCATCGCGGCCCGGCCCGATCTGGTCGAGCCGATCGTGCTCAGGGCCGCGCGGGCCGCCCCGGCCTATTCGGCGCGGATCGCGGCCGACGCGGCCCACGCCTTCCCTGCCTTCGCGCCGCGCATCGCCTCGGCCGCCCGCACCGCGACGCCCGAGCAGGCGGCGATCATCGTCCAGGTCACCTCGGCGCCGCGCGTCGCGGCCTCGGCGTCGGCGGTCAAGTCGGCGGTCGAGGCGAGCCCGGCCGTGCAGGAGCTCGACCGCTCGAACTGGACGGTCCGCCTCGCCCTCGGCGCCGCCGGCCAGCCCGAGTACGACGGCGCCGAGGACTACGAGTTCCAGGTCTTTCCGCTGGTCGACATCGGCTGGCGCCGCCGGTTCTTCGTGCGCGCCAACGGCGGGTTGACCGCGCTCACCAGCGGCCTCGGGCCGACCGGGATCGGCTGGAACTTCATCACTTCGCCCAACTGGCAGATCGGCACGCGACTGACCCTCGACTACGGTCGGGACAACGACCTCGATCCCCGACTTTCCGGCACCCGCGGCATCGACACCGAGGTCGAGCTCGGGCTTTTCGCCGAGTTCTACAACGGCCCTTGGAACCTGGGCGGCGACGTCCGCCAGGGCGTCGGCCTCGGCGACAACAGCCACGAGGGCTTCCTGTTCGAGCTGCACACCGGCTGGGCGGCCAGGCTGTCGCGGCGCGAGCGGGTGTTCGCCGGCGTCAGTGCCACCTATGCCGGGCCGAGCTACATGGGGACCTACTACGACAAGGGTACGTTCAGGGCGGATTCGGGCGTCCGGGACGCGGGCGCCTACCTCGTGCTCGAGGGCGACCTGTCGCAACACCTGTTCGCCCGCTTCGAGGCGCGCGGCAAGCGCCTGTTGTTCGATGCCGCCAAGAGCCCCGTGATCGACCCGGATTCCAAGAACCAGTTCATGGGCATCGTCCAGCTCGGCTATGCGTTCTGAGATTCCGGCGAACCTGCCGACGATCGACATCGTCGTGACCTACATGGCCATGGCGGCGCCGCCGAGCCGACCGGCGCGCCCCGCCCCGCCCGGAAAATTGGCGGTCTTGCGCGCCGAGGCGCCGACCGTGTCGTTCTACCGCTTCCTCTACAACGGCGTCGGCGAACCGTGGCAATGGACCGACCGCCGCGTGATGCCCGATGACGAGCTGCTCGCGCACATCCGCGACCCGGCGGTCGAGATCTACGTGCTCTACGTCGCGGGCGTTCCCGGCGGCTTCGCCGAGCTCGACTTTCGCACCCTGCCCGAGCCCAATCTCAATTACATCGGCCTGTTCCCCGAGTTCATCGGACGCGGGCTTGGTGGCTGGTTCCTCGACTGGGCGGTGCGCGCGCTCTGGCTCAAGGGTCCGCGCCGTGTCACCGTCGACACCTGCAACCTGGACCATCCGCGCGCCCTGCAGGCCTACCAGCGCGCGGGCTTCGAGGTGGAGCGGCGCGCGACCGAGCCGCTGGTGCCGCTCGAGGCCATCAAGGCCCTCGGACTCTAGGAGATCGTCATGGCGGAGCGACGCAACCGACAATTCGTGCTCGCGGCCCGGCCCGAGGGCATGGCGCGGGAGACCGACTTCAAGCTGGTCGAAGGCACGGTTTCGAGCCCCGGACAGGGCGAGGTCCTGGTGCGCACGATCTACCTCTCGGTCGATCCCTACATGCGCGGGCGCATGAGCGATCTGCCGTCGTACGCGGCGCCCGTGGCCATCGGCGCGGTCATGGTCGGCGGCACGGTGTGCGAGGTCGTCGAGTCCAGGGACGACGCGCTGGTGCCGGGCACGTTCGTCGAGGCTTACACCGGCTGGCAGGAGTACGCGGTGGTCAAGGCGCGCGGCCTGCGCGTGCTCGATCCCGCGCGGGCGCCGATCTCGAGCGCGGTCGGCGTGCTCGGCATGCCGGGACTGACGGCGTACTTCGGGCTGATCGAGGTCGGCCGGCCGCGCCCGGGCGAAACGGTGTTCGTCTCGGGCGCGGCAGGCGCGGTCGGCGCGACCGTCGGGCAGATCGCCCGGATCGCCGGCTGCCGGGTCGCGGGCAGCGCCGGCGGGCCGGCGAAGCTCGCGTACTTGAAGGAGATCGGCTTCGACGCCGGGCTCGACTACAAGGCCAAGGCCGACCTCGGCGCCGCGCTCGATCGCGCCTGCCCCGAGGGCATCGACGTCTACTTCGACAACGTCGGAGGGCCGATTACGGACGCCGTGATGACCCGCATCAACGTCGGCGCGCGCATCGTCATCTGCGGCCAGATCGCCGGCTACAACCAGCGCGGCAAGGAGACGGGGCCCCGGAACCTGTGGCAGCTCATCGTCAAGCGCGCGCGCATCGAGGGCATGTTGGTCTCCGACCACTACCAGCACAAGGACGTGGCCCTGGAGCGGCTCGGTGCCTGGCTGCGCGACGGCCGCATCCTGGTCCGCGAGGATATCGTCGAGGGGCTGGAGAACGCGCCCAAGGCATTCATCCGGCTGTTCACCGGGGCCAACATCGGCAAGCAGCTTGTGCGCGTGAGCTCCGACCCGACGCGGCGGTGAGCGGTCGTTCGACCGAGACCATCGATCCGAGTTGACATCCGGCGCGGCTGGCTAAAGCAGGTTCCGATCCGATGGAATCGATGGCGCGGACGACGCCGTCCGTGGTTCGAGACGGCGCATCGCGCCTCCTCACCACGAACGGCTTTTCCTCGGCTGTTCGCCCTGAGAGTCTGACTCGAAATGAAGCCCGTGAGATCAAGGCGTTAGCATACCCCCTGTCGTCATGCGCGGGCTTGGCCCGCGCATCCACGTCTTGCTTGCAACCGAGCTTCCTCAAAGCAAGTCGTGGATGGCCGGAACAAGTCCGGCCATGACGCGTCTGTGAGAGTCTCCGTCTTGAGCCTTGCTTTCGCACGACTCTTTTTG
>JBBDQV010000032.1:0-10748 GCA_040905845.1 Alphaproteobacteria bacterium
CGCCCCAAGACGCGAAGCCCGAGATCGGGTACTAGGCCCGCCTGAGCAGGAACACCGCCTCGCGCGCGAGCAGGTTCGCGCCCGCGCCGAGCGGCGCGACCTTGCCGCCGGGCCGCACGACCCAGCCCTTCTCCACCGCGATCCCGGCGCGCGCGCAGAGATCGAGGAAGTCGGCGATCGAGCACGGGTGGATGTTCGGCGTGCGGTACCACGGCTCGCCGACCAGCCGGGGCGCCGGCACGGCGCCGCGCCAGGCCAGGTGCCAGCGGGCGCTCCAGTGCCCGAAGTTGGGGAACGAGACGATCGCGCGCCGGCCGATGCGCAGCATCTGCTCGAGCACGCGGCGCGGCCGACGCACGGCCTGGAGCGTCTGGCTCAGCACGACGACGTCGAACGAGCCTTCGGGATAGTCGGCCAGGTCCCTGTCCGCGTCGCCCTGGATGACCGCGAGGCCGCGCGCGACGCACGCGTTGACCCCGCTCTGGCTCAGTTCGATGCCGCGCCCGTCGACCCCCTTCTCGCGCCACAGCGTTTCGAGCAGCGCGCCGTCGCCGCAGCCGATGTCGAGCACGCGCGCGGCTTGCGGCACGAGGTCGGCGACGAGGCGAAGATCGCGGCGCAGGCCCGCGCCCGCAACCGCGATCGTCATCGCGCCTCGAGTCCGCGGTGCTCGGCGGCGCCGGCGAGAAACCCCGAGAGCGTGGCGTGGAACTCGGGCTCGTCGAGCAGGAACGCGTCGTGCCCCTTGTCGGTCTCGATCTCGACGAAGCTGACGTTCGCCGCCGCGGCGTTGAGCGCGCGCACGAGGTCGCGGCTCTCGGGCGTCGGGAACAGCCAGTCGCTCGAGAACGAGATGACGCAAAACCGCGTCTTCGTGCCCTGGAACGCGAGCGCGAGCTGGCCGCCGTACTCGCGCGCCAGGTCGAAGTAGTCCATGGCGCGGGTGATGTAGAGGTACGAGTTCGCGTCGAACCGCTCGACGAAGCTCGCCCCCTGGTGACGCAGGTAGCTTTCGACCTGGAAGTCGGCCTCGAAGCCGTAGCTCAGCCGATCGCGGTCCTGGAGCTGGCGGCCGAACTTCCGATGCAGCGCCATCTCGGAGAGGTAGGTGATGTGCGCGGCCATGCGCGCCACGGCGAGGCCGCGTTCCGGGCCCCGGCCATGGTCCAGGTACGCGCCGCCGCACCAGTCGGGGTCCGTCATGATCGCCTGGCGGCCGACCTCGTTGAACGCGATGTTCTGCGCCGAATGGCGCGCCGAGCCCGCGATCGGCACCGCGCTGAACACGCGCTCGGGGAAGCACGCGGCCCAATCGATCGCCTGCATCGCGCCCATCGAGCCGCCGGTGACGCAGAACAGCTGATCGATTCCCAAATGGTCGAGCAGCATGGCCTGGGCGCGCACCATGTCGCGCACCGTGATGAACGGGAACGAGAGGTCGTAGCGCCGCCCGCTGCGCGGATCGATCTCGCGCGGGCCGGCGGTGCCCATGCAGCCGCCGAGCACGTTGGCGCACAGCACGAAGAAGCGCCGCGTGTCGAGCACCTTGCCGGGGCCGACCATGGCCTCCCACCAGCCGGGCTTGCCGGTGACCGGGTGCGGCCCGACCAGGTATTGATCGCCACTCAGCGCGTGGCAGACCAGGATCGCGTTCGAGCGATCGGCGTTGAGCCTACCGTACGTCTGATAAGCGAGGGGGAACGGCCCGAGCTCGCCGCCGCCCTCGAGCCGGAGCGGCGCCTCGTCGCCGAGCACGACGCAGGGCCCCGGCAAGGCGCGGCCCTCGGGCATCGTCGCGTTCGATCGTGCCGGGCTGGTCATCGACATCGCATGCGCGGGCGCCGCGCGAAGCGCATCACTAGGTCGCGCGCGCGAACTATGTCAATGTTTTCTTTGATTTTCACGGGTCCGTCGGCTACCAGTAGCCGGTTTCGCCGCCCCCGTTCCTGGCCATGGCGTTGCCCGAACCGACGATCGACGACCTGCGTCGCGAGATCGACGCCATCGACGACGCCATGCACGACCTACTGATCAGGCGTGCGCGCGTCGTCGAGACCGTCGGCTCGATCAAGCGGCGCGCCGAGGGCGCGCGCGCCGCCATTCGCCCGGCGCGCGAAGCGACGATTCTGCGCCGGTTGCTGCGCCGCCACGAAGGGCCGTTCCCGGTTTCGGTGCTGGTGCGCATGTGGCGCGAGCTGCTCGCCGGCACCACGCGCATGCAAGGGCCGTTCGCCGTCGCCGTGCACGCCCCCGAGAAGTCGGTCGGCTACTGGGACCTGGCGCGCGACCACTACGGCAGCAGCACGCACATGACGCTGCATCGCTCGGCCCGCCGCGTCGTGCGCGAGGTCGCCGAGGGCCGCGCCACGGTCGGCGTTCTCGCCATGCCGACCGACGGCGAGGCCGACCCGTGGTGGCCGTCCTTGCTCGGCAGCGAGTCCGGGGTGCCCCGTGTCATCGTGCGCCTGCCGTTCGTCGACAACGACGCCGGCCGGTTCGAGGACCTGCGCGCGCTGGTGATCGCCCGCCTGCCCCACGAGCCGACCGGCGAGGACGCCACGCTGTTCGTCGTCGAGGCCGACGGCGAACTGAGCCGTGCCCGCCTGCGCGAGGCGTTCAACAAGGCCGATCTGCCCGGCTCCGACGTCGCCGTCTGGACCGATCCGGAGGCCGAGGACCGGCGCCTGCACCTGGTCGAGGTCGCCGGCTACGTCGCCCCGGGCGAGGGCCGGCTGGCCTTGGTCGAGGCCGCCGTTGGCAAGGCCATGCGGCGCATCGTCGGGCTGGGCGGCTACGCCGTGCCGCTCGGCGCGGCGCCGCGCGGCGGGGCCTGAGCCGTGGCCCCGCCGGAGCCCCGCCCCAACGTCCTCGCGATCGATCCCTACGTCCCCGGACGGTCGGTCGGCGTCGAGGACGCGCCGGGCACGATCCTTCTGTCGTCGAACGAATCGCCGTTCGGGCCGAGCCGCAAGGCGATCGCCGCCGCGCGCGCCGCGGCGTGGACCGTCAACCGCTATCCCGACCCCGGCGCGACCGCGCTGCGCGAGGCGCTCGCCCGCCGCCACGGCATCGAGGCCGACCGCATCGTCTGCGGCGCGGGCTCGGACGAGCTGATCGGGCTCATCGCGCGCGCCTACGCCGGCCCGGGCGACGAGGTGCTCTACAGCCGCCACGGCTTCGTCATGTACCCGATCGCGGCGCGCTCGGCCGGGGCGGCGCCGGTCGCGGTGCCCGAGCCGCTGCTGCGCATCGACGTGGGCGCGCTGGTCGGCGCGGTGACCGAGCGCACGCGCATCGTCTTCGTCGCCAACCCCAACAACCCCACGGGAAGCTGGCTCGCCGCGACCGAGCTCGCCGCGCTGCGCCGCGCGCTGCCCGGCCGCGTGCTGCTGGTCATCGACGCGGCCTACGCGGAGTACGTCACGCGGACCGATTACGACGGCGGTCTAACGCTCGCCCGCGCGCACGACAACGTGGTGACGACCCGCACGTTCTCGAAGATCCACGCGCTGGCGGGGCTCCGGATCGGCTGGGCCTACGGCCCGCCGGGCGTCGTCGACGCGCTCAACCGGGTGCGCGGGCCGTTCAACGTCTCCAACATCGGCATCGCCGCCGCCACGGCGGCGCTCGACGATGCCTGGCACGAGGCGCGCGCGCGCGACCACAACGCCCGCTGGCTGCCCAGGCTCACCCGGCGGATCGCGCGCCTGGGCCTGACGGTCTTTCCGTCGATCGGCAACTTCGTGCTGGTCCGCTTCCCGACGCCGCCGAAGGACGCGGCGGCGGCGCACCGGTTTCTCGCCCAGCGCTGCATCCTGGTCCGCCCGGTCGGCAGCTACGGGCTGCCCGACTGCTTGCGCATCACCGTGGGGCGCGCGGCCGAGCTGCGCGCGCTGCTCGAAGGGCTTTCCGCGTTCATGGCGGCGCCATGACGACAGTTCTGTTCGATCGCGTGGCTCTGATCGGCATCGGCCTGATCGGCTCCTCGCTCGCCCGCGTCATGCGCCGCGACAAGCTGGCGGGGTCGATCGTCGCCGTCGCGCGCTCCCAGGAGACGCTCGACACGGTCCGCGCGCTCGGTCTGGCGGACGAGGCGACGACCGATCCGGCCGCCGCCGCCGCCGGCGCCGACCTGGTCGTCATCGCCACGCCGATGAGCACCTACCGGGCCATCGCCGAGGCGATCGCGCCGGCGCTGAAGCCGGGGGCCATCGTCACCGACGTGGGCTCGGTCAAGCGTTCGGCCATCGCCGACGTGGCGACTTTGCTGCCGGCGGGCGTCCACTTCGTGCCCGGGCATCCCATCGCGGGGACCGAGCATTCCGGCCCCGAGGCCGGGTTTGACACGCTGTTCGTCGGTCGCTGGTGCGTGCTCACCCCCGAACCCGGCACCGACGCGGGCGCCGTCGAGCGGGTCGCCGAGCTGTGGCGGCGCGCCGGCTCGATGATCGAGGTCATGGACGCGGAGCACCACGACAAGGTGCTCGGCATCACCTCGCACCTGCCGCACTTCATCGCCTACACGATCGTCGGCACCGTCGCCGACCTCGAGCAGGCGACCCAGCGCGAGGTCATCAAGTTCGCCGCGTCCGGGTTTCGCGACTTCACGCGCATCGCCGCCTCGGACCCGGTGATGTGGCGCGACGTGTTCCTCTACAACCGCGAGGCGGTGCTCGAGATGCTGCAACGCTTCAACGAGGACCTGACGCGGTTGCAGCGCGCGATCCGCTGGGGCGACGGCGCGACGCTCGAGGAATGGTTCACGCGCACCCGCGCGATCCGCCGCGGCATCATCGACGCCGGCCAGGCGTGAGCCAAATAAACGGGTAAAAGGGGTCAAAACGGGTAAAAGGGGTCAGACTCCATTTTCTAGTCAATTGAAATAACGCAGGTTTTTTAGAAGAAAATTGACTCTGACCCCATTTTCTCCATTTTCTCGTTCTCAATCGAGCGGCAGGGGCGGCAGGGGCGCGACGGGGACCGGGCCGACGTAGAGCCGGCCATCCTGCATCGTGACGGCGATCTCGGCGCGGCGAACGCCGTTGTCGTCCTTGGCCATGGCGTCGAGCGCGGCATGGAGCGCCAGCGCCTGTCCCGTCGCCAGACCACCACCGTCCGTCGCGGCGGCCAGCGCCTCGTCGTAGCCGGCGACGCGCGCCGTCAAGGCGCCGAGCGGCCGAAAGTCCGCGTCGAGTGCGAGCGTGCCGTCGGCCGCGACGTCGAGCGCGCCCCAGCGCAGGCGCGCGAGGTCAACCTCCACGGTACCGCCGGCGTCGCGCCAGCGGCCGAGCGCCGCGCGATCGCCGCCTTCCGGCAACGGCTCCATCATGTGGATGACGCCGGCGATCTCGGCGATCGTCGCCGGGAACCCGGCGGGCGGCGGCGGCGCGAAAACGGCATCGACGAGCTTGCCGCCGTATGTGTGGCGCGGCCGACCGTCGTCATCCTCGCCGCGCTCGTAGCGCGCCTGGAGCCCGGCGAAGGTCGCGGCGTTGCCCTGGTCGTCGGTCAGTACCATGTCGCGCACGTCGCTGGCGAGGACGGTGACCACCCCGTCGTCGACGATCAGGACGATCTGGTTGAGGCCCTGGGCGATGGTGACGGGACCGCCGGGCTCGCGCTCGACGACGTGCTCGGGCGGCAGGGTGACGAGGATGCGCTCGAAGTCCCACGGCTTGAGCAGTGCCTTCAACCACGGGCCGCGCCAGGTCCACGTCCCGCGCGCGTCCACGCGCTCGAACTCGCCGTCCTTAACGGCGATCTAGAGCCGGAACGGGAAACCGTCAACCTCGACGGCGCCGTGGCTCGCGGAATAGCCGAACCGCTCGGCGTCGCGCGCCCAGGTGTCGATCCAGACTGGCGCCTGGCCGGCGACGTGGAACCAGTAGGCGACGTAGCCGACGACCGCCACGAGCAGGACGACGGGCAGCGCGAGCCGGTGGTACATGAGCTTCATGGTTCGTGGCCTTGCGGGCGCGGCGCGCGAGGGTTATAGCCGCGCGGCCGCGCGCGCGAAAGGCCGAGATGACGATGGCGGGCGACATCTGGGTGTTCGGCTACGGTTCGCTGATGTGGCGGCCGGGATTCGAGCATGTCGAGCAAGCTGCCGCGCTGCTGCGCGGCTATCACCGGTCGTTCTGCGTCTACAGCCACCACTACCGCGGCACGCCCGACCGGCCGGGCCTGGTGCTCGGGCTCGAGCGCGGCGGAAGCTGCCGCGGCGTCGCGTACCGGGTGGCGCGAGCGCGCGCCGACGACGTGCTGAGGTATCTCGACGCGCGGGAGATTCCCCACGAGGTCTATCGCCGCCGCGTGGTGGGAATCGAGCTACACGGACGCGGGCCCGCGCGCCGGGCCGAGGCGCATGCCTACGTCGTGCGCCGCGACCACGTGCAGTACGCCGGGCGCCTGCCGATCGAGCGCTGCGTCGAGCTGTTCCTCCAGGGCGTCGGGCGCGGTGGCCCGGCCCACGAGTACCTGGCGAACACGGTCGAGCACCTCGAGGCGCTCGGGTTCCGCGATCCTAGGCTGCACGACCTCCACGAACGCGTGCGCGCCAGGCTCGGCCGTGGCTGAGGTGTCCGAGGCGCACACCCGCGGCGTCGCGGCGCTGAACGCGACGCGGAACGCCGACATCGCCTGGCCTGGACGTTACTCAGGCGATCGCGCGAAGACGCGCGCCGTCATGTTTTAACCGCGCGCTTGAAGCTCGGATTGCGCAGCAGCCGCTGCTTCTCGTAGAGCGTGCCGCTCTCGGAGGAATCGAGGCCCGGCGCCAGCGGGTACGGCATGCGGATGGGCAGGGACTCCATGCGCGGCGTCAGGCTGGGCTCGCCCACCACCATGTCCGCGCGCATCGCCGCGTAGTCCATCGGGTAGCCGATCGCCAGCGGCCACGCATCGCCCGCCGCGCACTCGTAGAACAGCACGCGGCGCGACTTGAGCGACCGGTTGAGGTCGGAACCGTGCACCGTGCGCACGTGATGCACGGTCATGGCGCCGGCCGGCGCGGTCAGCGCCACCGCCCCGGACACGTCGAGCCCCGTGGCCTTGGCGTCGATGCCGCCGCAGAACACGCCGTCGCTGCGATGGTCGTATATCGGTCCCTTGTGGCTGCCGGGCAGCACCAGGAGCGGCGCGTTGTCCGCGTCCATGTCATCCAGCGGCAGGCCGATCGCGAGCAAGTCGTCGTTGGTGTGGGGGTAGTACGCCCAGTCCTGGTGCCATTCGACCGGCGTGCCGTGGCGCGGCGACTTGATGTTGAGCTTGCCGCCAAGCTCGCGCACCGCGGAGCCGAGCAAACTGGTGAGCACGGCCACGACGCGGGGATGGCGCAAGAGCTGGGCGTAGTAGGGGTGGGCGCGCACGGCGAGCTTGATGCGGCGCACCCGGGGCTGCTCGGGCGTATGGCCCTCGTCGAGGTCGAGCACGCCATCGCTCGCGCTCATCCAGCGCGCCCGGCCGAGGATCCCGTCGGTGACGGCACGCAACTCGGCGAACTCCGACGCATCGAGGACGCCCTGGACGACGAGATAACCGTTGGCGCGGTAGAAGGCGATCTCGCGCTCGCCGATTATTCTTTCGTGCGCCATGCCGGGACCTCAAACGAAGCCGGGACCGGTAACTTCTACACCCACGGTCCGAATGGAGGCCAGCGAATCCAGAGGCGTCAGAACACCAGGACCTTGTCCGTCGCGGCCGTTTCCTTGGCGAGCTCGTCCATCGAACTCCGCCGCGCCCCCTCGACGAGGTCCCCGTCCTTGAGGCCCCGGGCGTCCATGCACGTACCGCACAACAGTAGGTGGGCACCGCGACCGACGACGCCCTTCAGCATGCGCTCGACGTTGTAGTAACCCTGGGGCGTCGACTGGCCGCCGTGGGCGCACGCCACCGCGTCCGCCATCAGGAAGACAGTGAGCTCGGGCGTGGGTTCTTGCTTGGCAAGCGCCATCGCGAGCCGGAGCGCGTTGTAGCTGCGCTCGGTGCCGTAAGGCGGATCGTTGAGGATGAACAGCACTTTCATGTCCTGCACTCCACGGCCCCCGCGCGAGGACGATGCGGGCACTGGACTGCGGCCGCCTTGATCCAGGTCAGGGCCGCCCGGACCCGAGGCTCACGCGCACTTGGAGCACCCGCAGCTCGTGCAGAGGTCGCAGCCTTCGTGGTGGATTACCGCGGCCCGGCCCGCAGCCCGGCGCGCCGGCGGAGCGCGGCAGCACCGGAGCACCGCCATGTCGGCGGGTCTGGCGTGGCATGCAGCCTGCACGACGTCACCATTCAGCCCGTGAATCTCATCTGACCGGTCAAGCCCATCAATGGCCTCGAAAAACCGAAGGAAACCCGCCGGATGGAACCTCGACGCCGTCATGCGAGGCGCCCGATGAATCCATTCACCCGACACTCCGGCTGTGGACCCGGCCCTCGGTAGACATCCGCCACAATCCGCCATAGAGTATGACAATACTTGGTCGGTACTTCGGCTTGTGTGTTCATATCCTCAAACGGCTTTGTTGGCTCGACAACTGGAGTAGTTCTTGATGAGTACGTCGATCAGCGTCGTCATCGTCAGTGATTACCGACCTTCGGAAGACAAGGAGATCGAATACCTGGCTTCGTGTGTCGAGGCATTGGCGCATCAGACGTTCGAGGGTCCGGTCGACCATATCTTGGTCGCATCGGCGCCCCTGTCGGAGGCAACGGTGTCGTCTCTCCTCGCGATCCTCCCGTCGCTGCGCATCGAGGTGCTGCCGGGCGGCTCTTCGCCGGAAATGAAGGTGCATGGCGCCCACGGCTCGGTGGGCGAGGTCGTCGCGTTCATCGACGCGGACTGCATTCCCGCTCCTGGTTGGCTCGACGCAATCTCGGCCACTCTTCGCGAGTGTCCAAGCGCGGCCGCCGTATCCGGGAGCACGATCTACGCGCAAATGGATCTATTCGCCCGTGTGCATTGCCTCATCGGGCGCGGCATCATGGAAGAAGCGCGGCGACTGCCGACGCAACGGCTGAGCAATCACAACTTCGCCATTCGCCGCGCGTGCCTTGACAGCATTGCCGTGCCGCCCGGCCTGTCGCCCTTCTCGGGGTCCTACTACGCCAAAAAGCTGCGCGACGCCGGCTTCGTGATCGTCTTCGATCCAGCGGCCCGGACGGTCCACGCCTACGAGGGCTGGGATGCCGAGTGCGACATCCGCCGCAACAACGGCCATGCCTTCTTCAACAACCGCTTCATCTTCCCGGACCTGCGGTTGCGGTACGGCTGGGTGGCGCGGCTGCGCTATCTGGGCCTGCCGATCTACTATTTCGGCCGAATCCTGCAGACGTGGATCGTCTGCCTCAGCAGATTCAAGTCGTTTGGGGTCGCCTGGTACGAGCTGCCTTTCGCGCTGGGGCTTGCTCCGGTCTCGATGTGGTACGAGTTGGCCGGTGCCGTCACGGCGGTGAGGGGCAAGCAGTTGGCCGATACCGCGTATCGTTGAACAACGAGGGTGCGGCGAAGGGGCGAGCACGGACCTCCCCGGGCGATCTCACCGTTTGGAAGTTTGAGATCGAGCGTCACCTGTACTTGAGTCTTTACTAGAGCTTACGCGCACTTGGAGTAGCCGCAGCATGGCTAGCCATCACAACCAAGAGGTTTTCCGCCAGTGGCAGAATGAGGAATCGCAGCCGGGTTGCCTTTCCATAGTTGAACCACCATAGTGCGCCGTGGATCGAGGACGCCTCAAGCCACTGGAATGGGTCGGATCGAGCCGGGACGACCTCAAGGGCTTCCCCGACGTGGTCCAGGACCACATGGGCTTCGCCCTGTACCTGGCTCAAACCGGTTCGGTCCACCGCGACGCGAAACCGCTCAAAGGCCTCGGCGCGGGAGTCCTTGAGGTGGTGTCGCGTCACGATAAGGGTACGTACAGAGCCGTCTACACGGTCAGGTTCGCGGAGGTGGTTTACGTGCTGCACGCGTTTCAAAAGAAATCCACGAAGGGAATCGCCACACCCCGGCGCGAGATTGAGCTCGTCAGGCGGCGTCTGCGCGACGCCGCCGTGCACCACCACACGACGTATTTTTCAGGGAGCCGGGCATGAACAAGGCCGATGATCGCCGCATCGAGCGCGGCTCCGGCAACGTGTTCGCAGATCTTGGCCGCCCGGATGCCGAGACGCATCTGGTCAAGGCCGAGCTCGTCGCGAGGATCGATGCCATCATCCGTCGTCGGCGCCTGACCCAGGCCGAGGCGGCGCGCCGGCTCGGCCTGTCGCAGCCCGACGTGTCGCGCCTGCTCCGGGGCGGCTTTCGCGACTTCTCCGTGGAACGCCTGTTGAGGCTCCTGATGGCACTCGGCAGCGACGTCGAGATCGTCATCCGCAAGCCCCAGGCGCGACGCCCCGGACGCCTCTCGATCGAGGCGGTGTGAGCACCCGTCCAGCTCACGCGCACTTCGAATACCCGCAGCTCGTGCACAGATCGCAGCCTTCCTGGTGGATGACGGCGGCCTGGGCGCAGCGCGGGCACTGCTTGAGGCGCGGGCGTTCGTCGCCGACGGCGCGGGCGAGCACCTCGGCCGAGTATTTGCGCGCCTCGGGCGGTGCCATGAAGCCGATGTCGATCATGTGCCGCTCGATCACCTCGCCGATCGCGGCCAGGAGCGAGGGCACGTAGCGCCCATCCATCCACTGGCCGCCGCGCGGGTCGAACACCGCCTTGAGCTCCTCGACCACGAACGAGACGTCGCCGCCGCGCCGGAACACCGCGC
>JBBDQV010000033.1:0-10713 GCA_040905845.1 Alphaproteobacteria bacterium
CCCACCTCGAGATCCGCGCCGAGGTGCCCCAGCCGCGCGGCCCCGCCCTGGCCCAGGAAACCAGGTCCGACCCGGCGCTGGCCCCGGTGGGGCGCGGCGGCAACGGCGCCCAGCGCCCCGCGGCCCAGGCCCGGCCGGCGCAGCCGAAACCGAGCGCCATCCCCAAGGTCGGCCGCAACGAGCCCTGCCCGTGCGGCTCGGGCAAGAAGTACAAACACTGCCACGGCCAGGTGCAGTAGACCTTTGCGCCATGGCCGCCTTAGCTTAACCCTAAGTTAATGTTTGACAGGCACCGTCTACCTATCATATTGATAGGCGGAGGCGCGAAGCGGTTTCGGAGAGCGTCACGGCGTTCCGGTTGACCCCAGCCGTAGCCGAACGGCGCATTCGCGCCATCGCGCTCGACTCCGGCACCGTGATCTTCAGCCAGCACGCGGGTGAGCGCATGGCCGAGCGTGACATCTTCGACTTCGACGTTCTACGCATCCTGCGCGAGGGTTCGATCCGGGGTGATCCGGAGGCAACGGAGCGCGGTGAATGGCAATGCAAGATGGTTCGGAAACTGAGAGGAGGGCGCGAGGCGGGCGTCGTGACGATCATTTTTCACGGCGGCAAGTTGTTCGTGAAGACCGTGGAGTGGGAGGACCTGCGATGAGCGAACTACGGCAGTGGCGGCTGCGCGGCCAGCGCATGAAGAAGCCGCTCCACTACACCATGTGCGGATTGGATGACGTGTATTTGGTGAACGGGTACCGGCGTCACCGCACATCCGAAGGTCTTGGTGTCTCCATCACCAATCTGGACGGATTGCACCAGGCGATCGGCCGTAGCATGGTCGAGCGCAAAAAGCTCCTGAACGGCAAGGAAGTCAGGTTTCTCCGGACCCAGATGGACTTGACCCAATCCGAGCTTGCACGACTCATCGGCTGCGATGCTCAGCAGATCGCCCGATACGAAAAGGGCGAGAACAAGATTCCGGGACCCGCCGATCGCTTGCTCCGCATGATCTACTTGCATCACTTCGGTGGTGGGCTTGACGTACGGGATATCCTGGAAGCGCTCGACCAAATGGACGCGAGGCTCGATGAGAGCCAGGTCTTTCGTGTCACGAGCGAGGGCTGGCAGGCCGCGGCGTAGCATTGCAAGCTTTCCGCGCTTGACTCGGGTCCCAGTCCAGTGACCCTCCTCACGTAGTCGGGGGAGTCGTCATGGGCCGTTTGCAGGGCAAGGTCGCGATCGTGACCGGGGCGGGGCGCGGCATCGGCCGCGCCATCGCGACCAAGTTCCTCGAGGAGGGCGCTCGGGTGGTCATCGCCGACATCGTCGCCGATCGCGTCGCGGCGACGGCGTGGGAGCTCGGCCAACTTGGCGCGATCGTGCCGTTCGCCGGCGACATGACCGACGAAAACGCCTGCCAGGGCCTGGTCGATGCCGCCGTGGCGCGCTTCGGCCGGCTCGACGTCTGCGTCAACAACGCGGGCATCGTCCGCCCGCGGCCATTCCTCGAGCACACGCGGAAGGATTGGGACGAGACGATCGCGATCCTGCTGACCGCGGTCTTTCTCCTGAGCCAGCGCGCGGCGCGCCAGATGGTCAAGCAGGGCGAGGGCGGCGTCATCCTCTCCACCGCCTCGGCCAACGGCCACGTCGCCGAGCGCTACGTCGCCGCCTACAACGCGGCCAAGGCCGGCGTCGTGCTGCTGACCCAGACCATGGCGATCGAGCTGGCCGGCCACGGGATTCGCGCGGTCGCGGTTTCGCCGGGCTACGTCGGCCCGACCGAGCTCGTCGCCGAGGGCGGCGGCTCGCCCGCGTATTTCCAGGAGATGGCCGCGCACGTGCCCATGGGCCGCATCGGCACGCTCGAGGAGGTCGCCAACCTGTTCGCCTTCCTCGCCTCGGACGAAGCCTCGTTCATCTCGGGCGCGTCCTACCTGATCGACGGCGCCCAGCTCGCCGAGCAGCGGTGACCGTGACCCAGCGGCGCGCCGGATCGGGCAAGACCCCCCTCGTCGTCGGCTGGCGCGAGTGGGTGGCGCTGGAGGCGCTGGGGCTGCCGGCGATCAAGGCCAAGATCGACACTGGCGCGCGCACCTCGGCGCTGCACGCCTTCTACGTCGAGCCGATCACCATCGACGGGCGCACCCGCGTCCGCTTCGGCATCCACCCGCTCCAGGAGCGCACCGATATCGAGGTCAATTGCGTCGCCGACGCGGTCGACCATCGCCGCGTCAGCGATTCCGGCGGGCACCGGGAGTTGCGCTGGGTCATCCGCGCGCCGCTCCGCATCGGCGGGGAGAGCTGGCCGATCGAGATCACCCTGACGAACCGCGACGACATGATGTTCCGCATGCTGATCGGGCGCACCGCCATGCCGCGACGCCTGGTCGTCGACCCCGCGCGGTCCTACGTGCTGGGCAAACCGCCGGCGATCCCCTACCGTCGGCGGTCAAGACCACACGAGACGCGTACAGGGAAGCGCCGATGAAGATCGCCATCCTCGCGCGCAAGGCGAGCCTCTATTCGCACCGGCGACTGGTCGAGGCGGGCCAGAAGCGTGGCCACGAGATGCGCGTCATCGACACGCTGCGCTGTTACATGAACATCACCTCGCTTCGGCCCGAGGTGCGCTACCGCGGCGAGACGCTCGCGGGCTTCGACGCGGTGATCCCGCGCATCGGGGCCTCGATCACGTACTACGGCCTCGCCGTGCTGCGCCAGTTCGAGATGATGGGGGTCTACCCGCTCAACGAATCCGTCGGGGTGGGCCGCTCGCGCGACAAGCTGCGCGCGCTCCAACTGCTCGCCCGCGCGGGCGTCGGCCTGCCGGTGACCGGATTCGCCCATTCGCCCGACGACACGAGCGACCTGGTGCGCATCGCCGGCGGCGCGCCGCTCGTCATCAAACTGCTCGAGGGCACCCACGGGCGCGGCGTCGTGCTGGCCGAGACCGACGCCGCCGCGAGCAGCGTGATCGACGCGTTCCGCGGGCTCGATGCCCACTTCCTGGCCCAGGAGTTCATCAAGGAATCGAGGGGCTCGGACATCCGGGCCTTCGTCGTCGGCAGCAAGGTGGTCGCGGCGATGCGGCGTCAGGGCAAGGAGGGCGAGTTCCGCTCCAACCTGCACCGCGGCGGCACCGCGACCGTCGTCAAGATCACGCCCGAGGAGCGCTCGACCGCCGTGCGCGCGGCCAAGACGCTCGGCCTCAACGTCGCCGGCGTCGACATGCTGCGTTCGAACCACGGCCCGGTGGTCATGGAGGTCAACTCCTCCCCGGGCCTCGAGGGCATCGAGGGCGCCACGGGCAAGGACATCGCCGGGATGATCATCGAGTTCATCGAGCGCAACGCGGAACCCAACAAGACGCGCACCCGGGGGCGCGGCTGAGGGCGCATGGCGACGAACGGCCCCTTTCTGTTCGGCGGCCAGGCGGTCGCGCCGGGCTCGCGGGCGACCATCGACCTGCCGATCAGCAACCTGTCGAACCACACGCCGATGACGATGCCCGTGCAGATCGTGCACGGCCACCGCCCCGGACCACGCCTGTTCATCTCGGGGGCGCTGCACGGCGACGAGATCAACGGCGTCGAGATCATCCGCCGCCTGCTCCAGCGTCCCGAGCTCGGCACCATCGCCGGCACGCTGGTCGCGATTCCGATCGTCAACGTGTTCGGGTTCCTCGCCAACTCGCGCTACCTGCCGGACCGGCGCGACCTCAACCGCTCGTTCCCCGGCTCCGCCGGTGGCTCGCTGGCCGGCCGGCTCGCCCATGTGTTCCTGAGCGAGATCCTGGGCCGCTGCAGCCACGGCATCGACCTGCACACCGCCGCCATCCACCGCGACAACTACCCGCAAGTCCGCGCCAACCTCGACGACCCGGAGACCCTGCGGCTCGCCTGCGCGTTCGGCGTCGAGGTCGTCATCAACGCCGGCGAACGCGAAGGCTCGCTGCGCGAACAGGCGGCGAAGCGCGGCATCCCCGTCCTCGTCTACGAGGCGGGCGAGGCGCTGCGCTTCCAGGACACCGCGATCCGCGCCGGCCTCGAGGGCGTGCTCGGCGTCATGCGCGCCCTCGCCATGCTGCCCGCCGACCCAGGTGCCCCGGCGCGCGATCCGATCGTCGCGCGCTCGAGCACGTGGGTGCGCGCCGCGACCGGCGGCATCCTGCGCAGCGAGGTGCCGCTCGGCCGTCACGTCGAGCGGGGCACGCGGCTCGGCGTCATCAGCGATCCGTTCGGCGAGCGCGAGGTCGAGGTGCTCGCCAGGACCTCGGGGCTGGTCATCGGCTGCACCCACCTGCCCGTGGTCAACGCCGGCGACGCGCTGTTCCACATCGTCGACGTGACGGGCACGAAGGCAACCGCCATCTCGCTGGATGCCGCCGACATCGTCGCGCCCGATTCGACCGATGCCGAGGCGATCCGCGCCTTCGAGGCGGCCGAGCAGAGCGCGATGTACGACTGAGCCCGCTGGGCCTAGCCCAGGCCGATCCGGCCCATGGCGAGGAACTTGTCGCGCCGCCGGAGCACGAGCTCGGCGGGCTCGATACCCGCGAGCTCGCCGAGGGCCGCCGCGATCGCTTGGTCGAGCGCCTTGGCCGCGCCGCCCGGGTCGCGCTGGGCGCCACCGAGCGGTTCGGCGATGACGCCGTCGATCAGGCCGAGCGCGTCGAGATCCTGCGCGGTCAGCTTGAGCGCCTCGGCCGCCTCGGCCGCGTGCTCGCGGTCGCGCCACAGGATCGAGGCGCAGCCTTCCGGAGAGATGACCGAATAGATCGCGTGTTCGAACATGAGCACGCGGTCCGCCGTGGCGAGCGCGATGGCTCCGCCCGAGCCGCCCTCGCCGATGACGGCGGCGACGAACGGTACCGCGACCGAAAGACCGGTCTCGATGCAGCGCGCGATCGCCTCGGCCTGGCCGCGTTCCTCGGCGTCGACGCCCGGGTAGGCGCCGGCCGTGTCGACAAGGGTCACGATCGGCAGGGCAAAACGCTCGGCCAGCCGCATCAGGCGCAGCGCCTTGCGGTACCCTTCGGGCCGCGGCATGCCGAAGTTGTGGCGTACCCGGCCCTCGGTGCCGGAGCCCTTCTCGTGGCCCATGACGACCGCGGCGCGGCCCGCGACGCGCCCGAGCCCGCCGATCAGGGCGGGATCGTCGGCGAAGCGCCGGTCGCCGGCGAGCGGCGTGAAATCCTCGACCAGCGCCTTGACGTAGTCGCCGAAGTGCGGGCGCTCGGGGTGGCGCGCGACTTGGGCCTTCTGCCACGGCGTGAGCTTGGCGTAGGTCTGGCGCAGCTGGCGCTCCACCTTCGCCTTGAGGCGCGAGACCTCCTCGACGACGTTGACGCCCGAGCCGTCGCTGACGTGGCTGAGCTCCTCGATCTTGCTCTCGAGCTCCGCGATCGGCTTCTCGAAGTCGAGGTAGGTCGGCATCGGCCTCGCTTGCTCAGCCCGCCCGCGCGATCTGATCGGCCTTGCGGACCAGGGCCTCGGCCTGGCGGATCGAGGCGATGTCGATCAGCCGGCCGTCGAGCGCGACGGCGCCCTTGCCCTCGGCCTGGGCCTGCTTCATCGCCACGAGGATGCGGCGCGCCTTGTCGACCTCCTTGGCCGAGGGGCTGAACACCTCGTTGGCGAGCACGACCTGGGACGGGTGGATCGCCCACTTGCCCTCGCACCCCAGCGCGCCGGCGCGCCCGCCCGCGGCGCGGTAGCCGTCCGGGTCGCTGAAATCGCCGAACGGCCCGTCGATCGGCCGGAGCCCGTTGGCGCGCGCGGCGACGACCATGCGCGCGATCGCGAAATGCCATTGGTCGCCCCAATGAAGACCGCGCGCCTCGCCTTCGACCTTGTCGGTCAGCACGGCGTAGTTCGGGTTCGCGCCGCCGATGTTGGTGGTGCGCGCGCGCGTCGAGGCGGCGAAGTCGGCGACGCCGAAGTGGAGCGATTCGTTGCGCCGGCTGGACTTTGCGATCGCCTCGACGTTGGCCATGCCGAGCGCCGTCTCGATGATCAGCTCGAAGCCGATCCGCTTGGTCAGGCCCTTGGCCGCCTCGATCTGGCTGACCAGCATATCGACGGCGTAGACGTCCTCGGCGGTGCCGACCTTGGGGATCATGATCAGGTCGAGCCGGCCGTTGGTCTGCTCGAGCACGTCGACCACGTCGCGGTACATGAAGTGGGTGTCGAGCCCGTTGACGCGGACCGACAGCGCCTTCGCGCCCCAGTCCAGGCCGTTGATCGCCTCGATGACGTTCTTGAGCGCCTGGGGCTTGTCGTCCGGCGCGACCGAATCCTCGAGGTCGAGGAACACGACGTCGGCCGCCGAGGTCGCGGCCTTGTCGAAGAACTTGGGCTGGCTGCCCGGCACGGCGAGCTCGCTGCGGTTGACGCGCGGCGTCGCTTCCTCGACGACGGTGAAGCTCATGTCGGGTCTCCGTTCCCCCTGGTCGGGCGCACATGCCCCGGCCGCGCCGTCCGTGTCAACGGCGAAGGGATCAGGGTTTCGCCAGGGGGTGGTGGCGCGCGACCGTCGCCTCCAGCCGATCCGTCAGCACGTGGGTGTAGATCTGGGTCGTCGCGATGTCGGCGTGGCCGAGCATCTGCTGGACCTTGCGCAGGTCCGCGCCGCCGGCGAGCAGGTGGCTCGCGAAGGCGTGGCGCAGCACGTGCGGCGACACCCTGGCCGGCGCCAGACCGGCGTCGCGCGCGACGTCCTTGAGCAGCAGGGCGAAGCCGTGGCGCGTCAGGTGCCCCGAGCCGCCGCGCGAGGGGAACAGCCAGGGGCTCGGCCGGCCGCCGGCGAGGAACCGTTCGCGCAGCGGCAGATAGGCCGCGAGCGCGGCGGCCGCCGGACCGCCGTAGGGTACCAGGCGCTCCTTGTCGCGTTTGCCGCGCACGATCACCGCCGGGATCTCGGGCCTGAGCGCGCCCTGCGGCAGCCCGACCAGCTCCGAGACGCGGAGCCCCGTCGCGTAGAGCAGTTCGAGCAGCGCCCGCAGGCGAGCTCCCTTGGCGTCCGTGCGGGCGCGCACGGCGGCGAGCAGCGCCGCGACCTCGCCCTCGCCCAGGATCTTGGGCAGCGGCCGGCCGCGGCGCGGCCCGCCGATCCCCGCGGTCGGATCGTCGCGCCGGAGCCCCTCGGCACACAGGAACCGATAGAACTGGCGCAGGCACGACAGGTGGCGCGCCGCCGTGCGCGGCGAGGCGCGCGCCGCCGCGAGCGCGCCGAGGTAGGCGCCGATGGCCGAGGCGGGCGCGGCCCCGAGCGAGCCGCCGAGGCCGCCGACATAGCGGCGGAATCGGGCGAGGTCGGCGCGATAGGCGGCCTGCGTGTGGCGCGCCGCGCCGCGTTCGGCCACCATCATCTCGACGAAGCGTTCGATGAGCCGGTCGTCGTCGAGGGGCGCGCGCCGCCTAGAGGCCATGGGCCGTCGCCGCCTCGATGGCCAGCCGGCGCGCCTCGTCCTCGAGGCCGACGAAGACGAGCCCGCGCACCGCGGCGATGACCGAGGCCGCGGGCGCCCCCGCCGGCCCGCCATCCCTGAGGGCGAGCAGCGCCAGCAGCACGGTCTCGCCGCGCCGCCCCGCCGCCGCCGCCGCGTCGAGCGCCGCCAGAAGCGCGGTCGGCGGCGTTTCGGTGCCGACGCCGACGCCCGCGACGTCGGCCAGGATTCCCCGTCCGGCGCCGTCGCCGAGCGCGGAGAGCAGCGCGCTCGCCAGCGCGGAGCGCTCGGCCCCGGCCGGGTCGTCGGCGACGATGGTGCGCTGCCACCACAGCGCGAGGCGTTCCGCGCCGCCCTCGCCCGCGTCCAGAACGGCGATGCGAGCGAGCGGCCACAAGGGCTCGATCGAGGCGGCGACGACGGCGTCGCGCCCTTGCGCCAGGCGCCACCAGGCCAGCGCATCGACCGGCCGGCCGGCGACCAGCAGGGCGCGGATCGCGCTCGGCGCGAACCAGATCAGCGCCTCGGCGGGCGGCAGCTCGGCGATCAAACCGGCGAACGCGCGGGCCGCGGTCGCCGCCTCGGCCGGGCTAGCCGCTCCGGCCAGGGCGGCCAGGATCAGCTCGGCGCGCGCCGTCGACGGCGCTTGCCCACGCGCGGCCTGGTGGAGCAGCGCACGCGCGACCGGGCCTTCGAGCGTCTGCGCCACCGTCGCCGCGTCGGCGATCTCGGCGGGGTCGAAGGCGATGGCGCCATAGAGCGCGCCGAGATCAGCGGCGTTCAGGGCGCCCAAGGCCTCGGCGCGCTCGGCCGCTCCGAGGCGGGCCGCGTCGGGCAGGCTCGGCGCGCCCGCGAGCACGGCGAGGACCCAGGGGTCGTCGGTCGCCACGGCCGTCGCGACGCCCGCGGCGCGGGCCAGCGCCGCCTCGACCACGGTGGCGTCGGCCAGGTCCTGAGGCGCCGGTGTCGCGCCGGTCGCCATGGCCTCGGCCAGCGGCCGGAACGAGGCGGGCAGCGGCGTACCGGACTCGGCCAGGACGTCGAGCCCGAGCAGCGCGGCATCGGTTTGCCCGGAGCGCAGCTGGCAGAAGATCATGGCGCGCGACCAAAGCGGCTGGTCGTCGACCTGGACCGCGGCCTGGGCCTCGGCGCAGGCGGCCTCGTCGTCGCCCCGCGCGAGCAGGGCCTGGAACGCGGCGCGGCGCGCGACGCCGGCCACGGTGGCGTCGGCGAACGCGCCGGGCACGCTGTCGGGCGCGCGCCCCAGCGCGAGCAGCCGGTCGAGCCGGAGCGCCAGCAGATGGACGTGCGCCTCGCCCCCCGGCGGCACGGCGGCGGTCATCAGCAGCCGGGCCGCGAGGTCATTGAGCGTGGGCGAGCCGGGGACGGGGCCGAGCATGGGCAGCAGCGCCTCGACCAGGCGCCGGTCGGCGCCGGCCCACAGCTCGCCGCCGAGGCCGCCGTCGGCATCGCCGAGCGTGCCGTACGACTCGGCGTCGATCGGCGCCGCGGCGATGGTCTCGACCTCGGACGGGACGGTCGTCGCCGCGCCGGCGTCGGTCTGCCCGGGCTGGACCGGCACGATGTTGAGCGGCGCGCCGACTTCCTGGGCCGGCGCGGGCGCCGCGCCGAGGGCCAGCCCGAGCGTGAGCGCCGCGAAGCGGCTACCGCGGGAACCGGTCATCGGGCAGGACCGTCTCGACGGTCGCGGTCGGCGGCGGGATGTCCCAGGTCAGGAGAAACACCGTGCCGCCGGCCACGAGCGCGAACAGGACGATCCAGAGCGCGCGGCCCAGCGTGCGCGTCACGGGCTCGGATCGGGAGCGGGCCACGTCGGTCTCGGGCTCCTCGGGGCTCGGGGAGGCCGCTTGCCGGCGGCCTGCCGCGGAGTCTATTAGCTTGAGGCGTGGCTTTCAACGCGAGCGGAAACGCGGTTGTCCGGGATGGGTGCAGGGCTAGACGGGATTGCCGACCGGACCATCGTCCTGGTCGGGCTCATGGGCGCCGGCAAGACGACGGTCGGCCGCCGCCTGGCCGCGCGCCTGCAGCGGCCCTTCCTCGACGCCGACGCCGAGATCGAGCGCGCCGCAGGCTGCGCCATCGCCGAGTTCTTCAGGACGCGCGGCGAGGCCGCGTTCCGCGAGGGCGAGGTCAAGGTCATCGCCCGGCTGCTGGACGGCCCGCCCGCGGTGCTCGCGACCGGCGGCGGCGCCTACATGGCGCCGGAAACGCGCACCCGCATCCACGAGCGTGGTGTCGCCGTTTGGCTGCGCGCCGACCGGCCGGTGCTCGAGACGCGGCTTGGCCGGCGCGGCCGGCACAAGCGGCCCCTGATCGCCGACGGCGACCTCGGCGCCACGCTCGATCGGCTGATCCGCGAGCGCTATCCGGTGTACGCCCAGGCCGACATCACGGTCGAGTCGGTCGACGGGCCGCACGACGCGGTCGTCGATACAATCGTCGCGGCCCTGCGATCGTGGACGCCGCCGTGCGTCGGCGCGGAGCGCCGGGCATGACCAAGACGGTTGGCGGACGTGTCGTTCGGGTCGCGCTCGGCGAGCGCGGCTACGACATCGTCGTCGGTGCCGGGCTGCTGGCCGACGCCGGGCGGCTGGTGCGCCCGCTGCTGGCCCGCCCGGTCGCCTTCGTGGTGACCGACGCGACCGTCGCCGAGCTGCACGCCGGAACGTTCGAGGCCGCCCTGGCGGCCGCGGGCATCGTGGCGCGCCGCATCGTCGTGCCCGCCGGCGAGACGTCGAAGCGGTTCGCCGAGCTCGAGCGCCTGCTCGACGCGCTGCTCGACGCCGGCTGCGAACGCTTCGACACGATCGTCGCGCTGGGCGGCGGCGTCGTCGGCGACCTGGCCGGCTTCGCGGCCGCGATCCTGCGCCGGGGCGTGCCGTTCATCCAGGTGCCCACCACGCTGCTCGCCCAGGTCGACAGCGCGGTCGGCGGCAAGACCGGGATCGACACCCGGCACGGCAAGAACCTGGTCGGCGCGTTCCATCAGCCGTGCCTGGTGCTCGCCGACATCGACGTGCTCGCGACGCTGCCCGCGCGCCAGCTCGCCGCCGGCTATGCCGAGGTCGTCAAGATCGGGCTCATCGGCGATCCGGAGTTCTTCGCCTGGCTCGAGGGCCACGGGCGCGCCGTGCTGGCGGGCGACGCCGAGGCGCGGCGCCATGCCATCGCCACGTGCTGCGCCGCCAAGGCCCGCCTTGTCGCCGCCGACGAGCGCGAGCAGGGCGAGCGCGCGCTCTTGAACC
>JBBDQV010000034.1:0-10711 GCA_040905845.1 Alphaproteobacteria bacterium
GGCCGCGGGGCTGCGCCGCGCGCGGCCCGATCTGGCGCTCTCGAGCGATTTCATCGTCGGCTTCCCCGGCGAAACCGACGCCGACTTCGCGCGCACGCTCGCGCTGGTCACGGAGATCGGGTTCGCGCCGTCGTTCTCGTTCAAATACAGCGCGCGACCGGGTACCCCGGCGGCGACAGCCTCGGGCGCCGTCCCAGAGCCGGTCAAGGCCGAGCGACTCGCGGTGCTGCAGCAGCTCCTCGGCGCCCAGGCCGAGGCGTTCCATCACGCGGCCGTCGGTCGCCGCATGGCGGTCCTCATCGATCGGCCCGGCCGCCACGCCGGCCAAATGGCCGGGCGGTCCCCCTGGCTCCACGCCGTTCATGTCGCGGCGCCCGCCGCCATGATCGGGCGCCTCGCCGAGGTCACGATCGAGGCGTCGGAGCCGCACAGCCTGCGGGGTCGCCTGGTGGAGGAGGCGCCGAGCGCGCCGGGCCGAGCCGCTTGAGACCGACCCCCGAGGCTGGTTCGGAGCCGCGCGACGCGGTGCCCATGGTCCTGACCTTCGACGACAACAGCCTGCTGCCGCGGCTGTTCGGCGAGCACGACCAGAACCTCGCGCGCATCGAGAGCGGCTTCGGCGTCGCGCTCACCTCGCGCGGCAATCGACTGGCGATCAGCGGATCGCCGTGGGCCGCCGAGGCGGCGCGGGGCGTGCTCGAGAGCCTCTATCGCCGGCTGCGCGGCGGCGCCGCCGAGCTCTCCCCCGGCGAGGTCGAGGCCGCGATCCGGCTGACCCTGCAAGGCATGGACGCCGGCGGCGGCGAGGAAATCCGCACGCCGAAGCGGCGCATCGCGCCGCGCTCGCGCGTCCAGGCCGAATACCTCGCCGCCATGCGCGACCACGAGCTGGTGTTCGGCATCGGGCCCGCCGGCACCGGCAAGACCTATCTGGCGGTGGCCCGCGCCGTCGCCATGCTCGCCGCCGGCGAGGTCGACCGCATCATCCTGTCCCGTCCGGCGGTCGAGGCGGGCGAGCGCCTGGGCTTCCTGCCCGGCGACCTGCGCGACAAGGTCGACCCCTATCTCAGGCCGCTCTACGACGCGCTTCACGACATGATGCCCGGCGACAAGGTGATGCGCCGGCTCGCCGACGGCGACATCGAGGTCGCGCCGCTCGCGTTCATGCGCGGGAGAACGCTGTCGAGCGCGTTCGTCATCCTCGACGAGGCGCAGAACGCCTCGCCGATGCAGATGAAGATGTTCCTGACCCGGCTCGGCGAGCATTCGCGCATGGTCGTGACGGGCGATCTGTCGCAGACCGATCTGCCGCGCGGTCAGCCCTCGGGGCTCGCCGACGCGATCGGGATTCTGGGCGACGTGCCGAGCGTACGGGTGGTCACCTTCACCAAGGCCGACGTGGCGCGCCACGGCCTGGTGACCCGCATCGTCGAGGCCTACGAGCGCCGCGAGGCCGAGGCGCGACCGGACGGTGGGCCATGAGCCCGACCGTCGAGGTGGTGGTGGCCGATGCGCGCTGGCGCGCGCTGGCGGGGGTCGCGCGGTGCTGCCGCGGCGCCGCTCGCGCCGCGCTCGCCGCGGCCGAACGGGACGCGACGCCGGCCGAGCTCGCCATCGTGCTGACCGACGATTCGGAAGTCAGGGCGCTGAATCGAAGGTTCCGCGCCGTGGACAAGCCGACCAACGTGCTGGCGTTCCCGGCGTCCGACGGGCCCGCGCCACCGGCCGGCGCGCCGCGACCGCTCGGCGACGTGACGCTCGCCTACGAGACGGTCGCGGCCGAGGCGCGTGACCAGGGCAAGCCGATCGCCGACCACCTGAGCCACCTCGTCGTCCACGGCGTGCTGCACCTGCTCGGTTACGATCACGCCGCCGACGCCGACGCCGAGCATATGGAGAGCCTGGAGGTCGCGGTGCTCGCGGGGCTTGGCATCGAGGACCCTTATCGGGCGCGCCCATGAGCGAGCGCAACACGGTGGACCCGCCGATCGCCGACGCCCGGCGCGCCGACGACGACCGGCCGAGCGGCCTGTCGGCCCGCATCCGCGCCCTGATCGGCCTCGGAGCGGACGACCGCAGCCCGCGCCAGGCGCTCCAGGAGATGCTCGAGGCGCCGGCCGAGGGGGCCGAGTCGCTCGCGCCGACCGAGCGCGTCATGCTCGCCAACCTGCTGCGCTTCGGCGAGCTCCGGGTCAACGACGTCATGGTGCCGCGCGCCGACATCGTCGCGGTCGACCGTGGCATCGCGCTCGAGGAGCTCGTGCGCGTCATGGTCGAGCAGGGGCATTCGCGGCTGCCCGTCCATCGCGGCAACCTCGACGACGTGATTGGGCTGGTCCACGTGCGGGACCTGCTGCCCTTCTGGGGCCAGGCGGGGCCGTTCGAGGTCGAGCGCATCGTGCGTCGCGTCCTGTTCGTGCCGCCGTCCATGCGCGTCATCGACCTCCTGATGCAGATGCGCACCTCGCGCGTGCACATGGCGCTCGTCGTCGACGAGTACGGCGGGACCGACGGGCTCGTCACCATCGAGGACCTGGTCGAGGAGATCGTCGGCGACATCCAGGACGAGCACGACGTCGAGGAGGGCCCGATGCTGGTCGAGCGACCCGGCCAGATCATCGAGGCGAACGCGCGAGCACCGATCGAGGACCTGGAGGCGCGCCTGGGGGTCAGCCTGCGCGGCCCCGACGAGGAAGAGGACGTCGACACCCTGAGCGGTCTGGTTTCCTCGTTCCTCGGCCGCGTCCCGGTCAGGGGCGAGCTGATCACCCACCCCGCGGGGGTCGAGTTCGAGGTCGTCGACGCCGACCTCCGACGCGTCAAGCGCCTGCGCGTGAGGCGGATCGAGCCTGGGCCGGAGCCGGAGTGAGCCGACGGAATCGCGCCGGCGACGCGCGAACGTGGCTCTTCGCGCGGCTCGCGGCGCTGCCCCTCTGGCTGCGTGGTGGCGTCGCGGGCGGGCTCGGCGCGCTCGCGACCCTCGCGTTGCCGCCGCACCACTTCGTGCCCGCCCTGCTGGTCGCCGCGACGGGGCTCCTGTGGCTGCTCGGGACGTGCGCCAAGCTCCGCGCGGCGCTGTTCCTGGGTTGGCTCTTTGGCGTCGGCTTCTTCGGCGTCGGGCTCGCCTGGCTCGCCAACGCGTTCTACGTCGAGGCCGACCGCTTCGGGGCCTTCGCGATCCCGGCGGTGGCCGGCCTGGCGATCGGGCTCGCGGTGTTCGTGGCCCTCGCCGCCGCCGCCGCCTGGTACGCGCCGCCCGGCTGGCGCCGCGCCGTCGCGTTCGCGCTGGCCTGGACGGTTGCGGAATGGCTGCGTGGCCACCTGCTGACCGGCTTCCCTTGGAACCTGGTGGCGACGGTGTGGGCGCCGTGGCCCGCCCCGGCCCAGTTCGCTGCCATCGCCGGTGTCTACGGCCTCGGATTCGCGACCATGCTGGCCGCGGCGTTGCCATCGTCGGGGCCGCGTGGAGCCGCGCTGGCCGCGGCCGTCGTCGGCGCGCTGTGGCTCGGCGGCGCGGCGCGCCTGCCCGACGGCCCGGCGGCCGTGGTCCCCGGCGTCACGCTCCGCGTCGTCCAGGGCAACGTCGCCCAGCACCACAAGTGGCGCGCCGAGCTCAGGGAGGCGCACCTCGCGCGCTACGTCGCGCTGAGCCGGACGTCGAAGGCGCCGCCGCGGCTGGTGGTCTGGCCGGAAACCGCGGTCCCCTATTTCGTCGACGAGGAGCCGGAGCTGCGCGCCCTGCTCGCCGGGCTGGTCGCGCCCGACGGCGTTCTCCTCACCGGCGCCGTACGCCGCGTCGATGACGGCTCGAAAGGAGCGTCCCTGTTCAACGGCATCCAGGCGATCGACGCCCGTGGCGCCGTCGTCGCGACCTACGACAAGGCGCACCTGGTGCCGTTCGGCGAGTACACGCCGTTACGCGCGGTCCTGTCGGCGGCGAAGCTGACCGCCGGGGCGGTCGATTTCTCGGCCGGGCCGGGGCTGGTCACCTGGGCCTTGCCGGGCCTGCCGGCCGCGAGCCCCCTGGTGTGCTACGAGGCGATCTTTCCCGGCCGCGTCACGAGTTCGGCCGAGCGCCCGGCGTGGCTGCTCAACGTCACCAACGACGCCTGGTTCGGGCTCGGCGCGGGGCCGCGCCAGCACTTCGCGGCGGTGCGCCTGCGCGCGATCGAGGAGGGGTTGCCGCTGGTGCGTGCCGCCAACACCGGCATCTCGGCCATCGTCGATCCCTACGGCCGCGTCGTCGCGGCCCTGGACCTCGGCGCCGAAGGCGTCATCGACGCGCTGCTGCCCGCCGCCTTGGGCTCGGCGCCGCCTTACGCCCGCGCCGGCGACCTGATGCTCGTGCCGATTCTCGGCGCCGCCGCATTCGCGCTATGGTGGAGAAGATTAAGGATATTGATGCGACGCTGAATTCGAGAAGCCTTAAGATGAAACGGTATAGGACCCTTTCGGGGGCTTCGAACGGATGCCGAAGATCGACGAGGGACGCAACGCCCGATCCGCGGGACGTGGAACGCGACGCCGCGAACCGGGCGCGGGGCCCGATCCGATCGACATCCACGTCGGTAGCCGCGTGCGGTTGCGCCGCACGCTGATGGGACTGAGCCAGGCGGCGCTCGCCCGCTCCCTGGGGCTGACCTTTCAACAGATTCAGAAATACGAAAAGGGGTACAACCGGATCGGCTCGAGCCGGCTGTTCCAGATCGCCCAGATCCTCGAAGCGCCGGTTTCTTACTTCTTCGAGGCCATGTCCGGCGGGCCCGGCGCCGAGTTCGCGGTCGCCGAGACTCACGAATTCTACGACGCCGACCCGATGGCGAAGCGCGAGACGCTCGAGCTGGTGCGCGCCTACTACCGCATCGGCGATCCGGCGGTCCGCCGCCGCGTGTTCGATCTGATGAAGGCGATCGGTCGAACCGCGCCCGGCGGCGCGGAGTCCGAGGACGGGTAGACCGCGAGCAAGGACGCCGAGGGCACCGGAACCCCTTGACCGAGACCGGGCCCGCCGCCTACATGCGGCGACGCCTGGTATGAGCGTTCCGTCCGGGCCAGAGCAATATCCGATCGGATTGAACCACGAGGTTCAATCCGATCGGATGAAATTGCTCTAGATTTCAAGAATCTAGAGCAGCTATATCCGGGCGATGGATCGCCGAAGGCGATCCCATCGGACCGGATGCTGCTCTAGGGACCGACATCCAGGGAGCCCGACACGTGCCGCGCGGCGACTACCTGTTCACCAGCGAGTCCGTGGCCGAAGGCCACCCGGACAAGGTCTGCGACCGGATCTCGGACGCCATCGTCGACCTGTTCCTGACCGCCGACCCCGCCGCGCGCGTCGCGGTCGAGACCCTGTGCACGACGAACCGCATCATCATCGCCGGCGAGGTTCGCGGGCCGGCGTCGGTGACGGCCGCGCGCATGGAGGAAACCGCGCGCGCCTCGGTGCGCGAGATCGGCTACGAGCAGGAAGGCTTTCACTGGCGCAGCGCGACCGTCGAGGTGCTCGTCCACGGCCAGTCCGCCGACATCGCGCGCGGCGTCGATCAGGCCGGCAACAAGGACGAGGGCGCGGGCGACCAGGGCATCATGTTCGGCTACGCCTGCCGCGAGACCCCGGCGCTGATGCCGGCGCCGATCCATTACGCCCACAACATCCTGAAGAGCCTGGCCGAGGCGCGCCATTCGGGCGCCGAGCCGGGGCTCGGCCCCGACGCCAAGAGCCAGGTCACCTTGATCTATCACCAGAGCAAGCCAGTCGGCGCCGCCTCGATCGTCGTGTCGACCCAGCACGCCGAGGCGCTGAGCCAGGACGAGGTGCGCGAGATCGTCCGCCCGCACGTGGTCAACGTCCTGCCCGAGGGCTGGATGTGCGACGAGGCGCGCTTCTACGTCAACCCGACCGGGCGGTTCGTCATCGGCGGCCCCGACGGCGACTGCGGCCTGACCGGGCGCAAGATCATCGTCGACACCTACGGCGGCGCGGCGCCCCACGGCGGCGGCGCGTTCTCGGGCAAGGACCCGACCAAGGTCGACCGCTCGGCCGCCTACGTCGCCCGCTACCTGGCGAAGAACGTGGTCGCCGCCGGCCTCGCCGAGCGCTGCGCGATCCAGCTCGCCTACGCCATCGGCGTCGCCGAGCCGCTCGCGGTCTATCTCGAGGCCTACGGCACGAGCCAGGTCGATGAGACGAGGCTCGAGCGCCTGCTGCGCGACCTCGTCGATCTCACCCCGCGCGGCATTCGCACGCGGCTCGGCCTCGGTCGGCCGATCTACGCGCGCACCGCCGCCTACGGCCACTTCGGGCGGGAGCCGGAGCCTGATGGCGGATTCTCCTGGGAACGGCTCGACCTCGTCGACGACCTGCGCGCCGCGTTCGCCTGAGCCCGCGCGCCGACTCTTTGGTCGACGCGCGGGCCGGCCGCTGACCGCGCGCCGGCGCCGCCTGATCGACGAACTGCTGCCCGCCGTCGCGCTGGAGCTGCCGGCGCACGGCACGATCGATCCAAGCGCGGAGTTCGCGACGCCGCCCGACGAGGTCTGGCTCGAGGTCGGCTTCGGCAAGGGCGAGCATCTCGCGCACCAGGCCGCGGGCCATCCCGCGGTCGGCCTGATCGGCTGCGAGCCCTACCTCGGCGGCGTCGCCGGCCTGCTCGCCGCGATCGAGGACAGGGGGCTCGCCAACGTCCGCGTTTTCGCCGGGGACGCCCGCCTGCTGCTCGACCGGCTGGCCGAGTCTTCGCTCGACCGGGCGTTCGTGCTGTTCCCCGACCCGTGGCCCAAGACGCGGCACCGCAAGCGTCGGTTCCTCGATAGGGCCGCGCTCGACGGCCTCGCGCGCGCGCTCGTCGACGGCGGGCGGCTGCGCTTCGCGACCGACGACGCGGACTACCTCGCCGACACGCTCGCCCTCGTCCTCGCGCGCCCGGACTTCCTGTGGCCCGCCGAAGCGGCGGCGGCGTGGCACCGTCCCGCCGACCTGGGGCCCCGCTCGCGCTGCGAGGCGAAGGCGCTGCGCGAGGGGCGGCGCCCTGTCCATCTCGAGTTCGTACGCCATGCGCGGGCTCAGGCCATGTCGTCGTCGGGCAGGTGACCGAGGGCCAGATAGCGCGCCTCGGGCCCCCGGCTGCCCTGGACGACCCTGAAGGTCACCGGATCGCCGGGCGCGAGCGCCCCGAGCGCGGCCCGCTCGGCCTCGTCGAGGCGGACGAACACGTCGTCGCCGCCGTCATCGGGCGCGATGAAGCCGTAGGCCTTCGCCCGGTTGAACCAGCGGATCGTTCCGTGCATCCCGGCCTACGTCCATCGAAAGGGGTTGAAGAACCGCGCGGAAACGCTAACATAGCTTGACAAGGACGCTCGGGCCAACGAGCCGAGCCTATCGTCGCAAGGTGGGCTTGTGGCCCACCTTTTTGTTTGCCGGGATGTCGATAATGCAGCCGCGACCGGGGCGGGACCAGACGCCCACGCCCGGTCGGGCCATAGACCTTGAAGGATTGATCGAGCCCGTGCTTGCCGAACTAGGATGCACGCTGGTGCGCCTGCGCCTCGGCGGCCGCCAGCGGCCGACGCTGCAAGTCATGGCCGAGCGCGCCGACGGCGGCGCCGCGACGATCGCGGATTGCGTCGCGATCAGCCGCGCGCTGTCGCCGGTGCTCGAGGTCGCCGACCCGATCGCCGGCGCCTACCGGCTCGAAGTCTCCTCGGCCGGGGTCGACCGGCCCCTGGTGCGCCGCGCCGACTTCGAGCGCTTCGCCGGGAGCCGCGCCGAGATCGTCGCGCGGGCTCCCATCCAGGGGCGGCGCAGGTTCAAGGGCCGGCTCGGCGGCCTCGACGGCGAGGACGTGGTGCTCGACGGGCCCGACGGGGCGCTGCGCATCCCGCTCGCCGCCGTCGCCGACGCCCGGCTCCTGGTATCGGACGAGCTCCTGGCGACGGCCCGGCCGTCACGACGTCGAGAAAGGTCATAGCCGATGGACAGCGCGAGCACAGCAACCCAGGTTGAAATTCTCTCCGTCGCCGACGCGGTGGCGCGCGAGAAGGGCATCGAGCGCGACACCGTGCTCGACGCCATGGAGCAGGCGATCCAGCACGCCGGCAAGCGCAAGTACGGCCACGAGCACGACATCCGCGCCGAGATCGACCGGCGCACGGGCGAGATCAGGCTGTTTCGCTACCTCGAGGTCGTCGAGGAGGTCGAGAACCCGTCGACCCAGATCGCGGTGACCGACGCGCGGGTGCGCAATCCGGCGGCCCAGGCCGGCGACTACCTGAGCGAGGAGCTGCCGCCGATCGACTTCGGCCGCATCGCCGCGCAGACGGCGAAGCAGGTGATCGTGCAGAAGGTGCGCGAGGCCGAGCGCAAGCGCCAGTACCTGGAGTACAAGGACCGCATCGGCGAGATCGTCAACGGCCTGGTCAAGCGCGTCGACTACGGCAACCTGGTGGTCGACCTTGGCCGCGCCGAAGCCGTGCTGCGGCGGGATGAACTGCTGCCGCGCGAAATCTTCCGGCGCGGCGATCGCGCGCGCGCCTACATCTACGACGTGCGCGAGGAGCCGCGCGGGCCGCAGATCTTCCTGTCGCGCACCCATCCCCAGTTCATGGCCAAGCTGTTCGCCCAGGAGGTCCCCGAGGTCTACGACCGCATCATCGAGCTCAAGTCGGTGGCGCGGGATCCGGGCAGCCGGGCCAAGATCGGGGTCTATTCGCGCGATTCCAGCATCGATCCGGTGGGCGCCTGCGTCGGCATGCGCGGCAGTCGAGTCCAGGCGGTCGTCAACGAGCTGCAGGGCGAGAAGATCGACATCATCCCGTGGTCGCCCGACCCGGCCACGTTCGTCGTCAACGCGCTCGCCCCGGCCGAGGTGACCAAGGTCGTGCTCGACGAGGACGCCGGGCGCATCGAGGTCGTCGTGCCCGACGAGCAGCTCAGCCTCGCGATCGGCCGGCGCGGCCAGAACGTCCGCCTCGCCTCGCAGCTGACCGGCTGGGACATCGACATCATCACCGAGACCGAGGAGTCCGAGCGGCGCAAGGCCGAGGTCAAGGCCGCCTCCGAGCTGTTCATGCAGGCGCTCGGGCTCGACGACGTCAACGCCCGGCTGCTGGTCGCCGAAGGCTTCACCGACGTCGAGGAGGTCGCCTTCGTGCCGGTCGAGGAGCTCGCCGCCATCGGCGGGTTCGAGGAATCCTTCGCGGCCGAGCTGCGCCGGCGGGCCGAGGTCTTCGTCGCCGAGCGCGACGCCCTGCACGACGCCCGGCGGCGCGAGCTCGGCGTCGAGGACGCGCTGGCCGCGATCGAGGGGCTGACCCCCTCGATGCTCGTCAAGCTCGGCGAGAACGGCGTCAAGACGCTCGACGACCTCGGCGACCTGGCCAGCGACGAGCTGGTCGAGTTGCTCAAGGACCCCCACCTCGCCGAGGAGGAGGCCAACCAGATCATCATGGCGGCCCGCGCCCACTGGTTCGCCGACGAGCCCGCGCCAACGGCGGACGCCGAGGCGGTCAACGGCGCCACCGCCGAGGAGCAGGGTTGAGCGCGCGAACGCAGGCGAGACGCCCCGCCCGGCCGCCGATCAACGGTCCGGCGCGGCGCTGCGTGGCGACCGGCGCGGTCGGCGCGCGCGCCGAGCTGGTACGCTTCGCGCTCGGCCCCGACGGCGCCGTGGTGCCCGATCTCGCCGCCCGGCTGCCCGGCCGCGGCGTCTGGGTCGCGGCCCGGCGCGAGGCGGCGGCGCGCGCGGCGACGCGCAACCTGTTCGCGCGTGGTCTCGGCGCCTCGGCAACGGTCGGCGAGGACCTCGCCGGTCGCGTCGAGGCGCTGCTCGCGCGCCACGCGCTCGGCCTCGTTGGTCTCGCGCGCCGGGCCGGCGCGCTGGCGGTCGGGCTCGAGGCCGTGCGCGCGCTGCTGGCGAAGGGCGAGGCGGGGCTGGTCCTGTTCGCCGCCGACGGCGCGCCGGCGAGCCGCGCCAGGATCGAGGCGATGGCCGGTGCGACGCCGGTCGTCGCCCTGTTCAGCGCCCTGGAGCTCGGCCGCGCCGTCGGCCGCGAGTCGGCCGTCAACATCGCCGTGCGCCGGGGCGGCATGGCCCGCCGGATCGGCGAGGAATCGGGGCGGCTTGCGGGTTTCCGCCGACTCGGCGAAGATGCCCGGTTCGGAGAGACGAGAGCATGAGCAACGAAGCGCCGCGCGTGGACGACGAGACCAGCGAGACCGACGAGCGTCGCAGGGTGCCCCTGTCGACGCCCGGCCGGCTCGAGCTGAAGAAGACGGTCGAGACCGGGCAGGTCCGCCAGAGCTTCAGCCACGGCCGGACCAAGGCGGTCACGGTCGAGGTTAAGAAGCGGCGGACCTTCAAGCCGACCGCGGCCGGACGGATGGCCGAGGTCAAGCCCCGCGTCGAGGCCAAGCCGGCCGCGCCATCGCGCGCGCCGGCGGCCGAGTTCGCGCCCGCCCCGAGGGCGGCCCCCGCCGCGCCCTCGCGCGCCACGGTCGACACCGCCGCCCCGGCGCGCCCCGCGCTGGTGCTGCGCTCGCTGACCGAAGAGGAGAAGGAGGCGCGGACGCGCGCCGTCGAGCAGGCGCGCAAGTCCGACGCCGAGGCACGCAAGCATGCCGAGGAACGGGCCCGGCGCGACGCCGAGGAGGAGGCCCGGCGCGGCCGCGAGCGCGAGGCCGCGGCCCAGCGCCAGGCCGAGGAAGAGG
>JBBDQV010000035.1:0-6335 GCA_040905845.1 Alphaproteobacteria bacterium
GACCCGAAGGGTCGCGTCTCGAAGCACGGACGGGGTCCTGGGCGCGGTCGGTGCCAAGTGTGTCCACGCCCACGACCGAATACGCTCCGAACCCGGTGAACCGCCGAACTCCGAGGCTCGCTGCTGGATTGAACCGGACAGCCGTGGGCTTGACCCGGCCATGACGAATGCGGGCTTGGTCCATTCACTCCCGCTCGCTCACTCCAACACGCTTAGCTCCCCTGCTTCGGCCATGGCGCGCAGCGTGATCTTGCGCACCTTGCCGCTCGCGGTTTGCGGGAAAGTGTCGACCCGGTAGAAGCGCGCCGGCACCTTGAAGCGGGCGATGCGCTGGGCGCAGAAGGCGGCGAGCTCGGCCGCGCTCGCCTCGCCCTTGAGCCGGAACGCGCCGGCCACGGCCTCGCCGTAGTAGCCGTCCTTGACCGCGAACACCGCGACGTTCTCGACCGCCGGGTGGCGCAGCAGCACGTTCTCGATCTCGACCGGGTAGATGTTCTCGCCGCCCCGGATGATCATGTCGCGCAGCCGGCCGCCGGCGAGCTGCACGCGCCCCGAGGGCGTCAGCCGACCGAGGTCGCCCGTCTGCAGCCAGCCGTCGGGCCCGAGCACCTCGGCGGTCGCCTCGGGCTCCTGGTCGTAGCCCAGCATGATCGGGAGCCCACGCGCCTCGACCTGGCCGAGCGCGCCCGCCGGCAGAGGCGCGCGGGTCGCCGGATCGGTGATGCGCACCTCAATCCCGGGCAGCGGCTCGCCGGCCGTCGTGTGGCGCTCGGGGTCGTCGGGCGCCGCGCAACTGATCAGCGTCGAGGTCTCGGTCATGCCGTAGACCTGGACCAGGCCGGGGCAGGGGAAGTCGCGCGCGCACGCCGCGAGCGTCGCCGGGTCGGCGTCGGCGCCGCCGCAAGTGCCGAGCCTGAGCGAGCCCAAGTCGTGGCGGGCGCGGCAAGGGTGATTGAGCATGGCGATGTAGGAGGTCGGCACGCCGGTCAGCACCGTGCAGCGCTCGGCCTCGATGACCCGGAACATGACCTCGGGGTCGAACGCCGGCACGCCGACGTAGGTCGCGCGCGCCTGCAGGCAACCGACCAGGTTCATGATGCAGCCGGCGCAGTGGAACAGGGGAACGATCGAGGTCCAACGGTCGCCCGCGCGAACGCCGAGGCGGCTGGCGCTGCCCCACGAATCCGCGAGCATCGCCGCGTGGGTCAACAGCGCGCCCTTCGGCTGGCCCGTGGTGCCCGAGGTGTAGAGCAGCCCGGCTACCTCGCCCGGGCCGACCGCCGGCAGCTCCCACGGCGCGCTGCCCCCGGCGGCAAGCAAGTCGGCGAAGCCCGTGTCGCCGCCCTCGCCCTCGAACGGCACGACGAGGTCCAAGGCGGGGGCGGCGGGCCGCAGCTCGCGCACCATGTCGAGGTAGCGGTTCGCGCGGAACGCCGGCGACAGGAACAGGGCACGGCTGCGTGAGCGGGTCAGCGCGAAGCCGAGGTCCTCGATGCGGTAATGGGTGTTGAGCGGCACCAGGACGAAGCCGCCGAGCGCGGCGGCGAGCTGCACCACGGGCCATTCGATGCGGTTCTCGGCGAGCAGGGCCACGCGCTCGCCGGGCACGAACCCGCGCGCGAGCGCGCTCGCCTGCCCGTGCCAGGCTCCGAAGCTGAGCCGCCGGCCCTGGTGCGGAAACGCCAGCGCCTCGGCCTCGCCCGCCGTGCGGGCGGCCTGCCCGAGCGCGGCGCCGAGCGTCGCGAACGGGCTCCGGACGCTCAATCCGCTTGACCCGGCGCGACCGCCACGAAGGCCCGGCGCGCCGGAAGGAACAGCGCGAGTAGGGGCGGAATGACGCCGAGGGTGAGCACGGCCGAGAGCGAAAGCCCGCCGACCACCACCGAGCCGAGGCCGCGGTAGAGCTCGGACCCCGCGCCGGCGAACAGGACCAGCGGCAGCATCCCGAACACGCTGGTCAGCGTCGACATGAAGATCGGGCGCAGCCGGTTGCTCGTCGCCTCGAGGATCGCCGCCTCGGGCTCCATCCCATCCTCGCGGATGTGGATCAGGGTCTGGTGGACGATCAGCAAGGCGTTGTTGGCGACCGTGCCGATCAGGATGACGAAGCCGAGCAGGGTCAGCATGTCCAGCGCCTGGTAGCTGAACAGGTTGAGGACCGCCAGGCCGGCCACACCGCCCGCCGTGGCCAGCGGCACCGACAACATGATGATGAGCGGGTAGAGAAAGCTCTCGAACAGGATGACCATGACGAGAAAGACGACCGCGACGGCGATCACCATGTTGACCTGCATTTCGGTCCAGGTGCGTGACAGCTTGTCGGCGGTGCCGGCGAGCCGGAAATGGACGCCCGGCGGCACGCCCTCGGCCTCGAGCGGGGCGACGACGCCTTGCTTGATGCGCTCGATCGCGGTCTCGAGCGGCAACTCGGCGGCGGGGCGGATCTGCAGCGTGACCGTGCGTTGACGCTCCTCGCGCCGGATCACCTGTGGGCCCGCCGTCAGGACGACGTCCGCGAGCGCGCCCACGGGCAACACCTGCCCGCCGGGGGTCACCACCGGAAGACCGCCGATCTCCTGGGTATGGCGCGCTTTCCATTCCGGTCCGCCGAGCATCAGGTCGATGCGATCGCCCTGGAACTCGATCTCCTTGACGCGCAACCCGGACGTGAACGCATCGAGGCTCGACCCGAGCTCGACGGCCGTGACCCCGGCGTCGGCGAGCCGCAGCGGATCGGGCTCGACGCGAACCTCGGGCGCGCCCAGCTCGAGCCCCGGGTTGGGGCGCATTTGGTTGCCCTCGGCCTGCGGCAGCACCTGCTCGATCAGGAAGGCTGCCCGCTTGGCGACGCCGAGCAGCTCCTCGTACTCGCCGCCGAAGATGTCGAGGTCGATCGAACGGGCGCCGCCCACGCCGCGCCCGAACAGCGAGGCCTGGCCGACGAAGCTGAAGGTCCCCGGCTCGCCGCGCACCGCCTCGGTCAGGAGGGGGACCAGTTCCCCCGCCCGTTCGGGATCGGCGGCGACCAGGCCGACCCAGCTCCGGTCGGGGCGCGAGTAGATGAAGAAGTGCCTGATCAAGGGCGGGCCGTCGGGGTCCGGCTCCCGCGCCGGCTCGGTGACCCAGTAGGGCCGAGTCGCTTCCTGGATCGTCAGGCCGATCGCCGCGGCGGTCTCCAGGTTGTAGCCGGGAGGGGTCTGAATCGAGCCGGATACCAGGTTGCGGTTGCCTTCGGGCAGGTATTCGAGGGGCGGCAGGTACAGCCAGGTGCCGACCCCGGTGACGCCGCACAGCGCGGCCACCATGAGGATCGCGAAGGAACGGCTGCGGATGGCGAGCCGCGTCAGGGCCATGACGCCCGCGCTGAAGCCGGCGGCCGCGCCGTCGAGCGGCGGCAACCGCGGCGGTCTGCCGGCCGCGGCGCCGCGGAGCAGCTGCTTCGCGAGCGCGGGGATCACCGTCGCGGCGACCAGCAGGCTCAGCAGCGTCGCGACCGTGATGGCGACCGCGATGTCGCGGAACAGCTGGCCGACCTCGTCGGTCATGAGCAGGATCGGCGCGAACGCGGCCACCGTGGTGAGGCCGGAGCCGAGCACGGCGCCCCAGACCAGGCGCGTGCCGAGAAACGCCGCGTCGGCGGGCGAGCGGCCACGCTCGCGCTGACGGAAGATGCTCTCGAGCACGACGATGCTCGCATCGACCGCCATGCCGACGGCGAAGGCGAGGCCGGCCAGCGAGATGACATTGATGCTGCGTCCCAGCGCGGCCATCGCGACGAACGAGCCGATCACCGAGATCGGCATGGTCAGCGCCACGACCGCGGTCGCGCCGAGCGAACGCAGGAAGAGCATCAACACCGCGGTCGCCAGCGCGCCGCCGACCCAGATGTTATTCTCGACGAGATCGATCGCCGATTGGATGTAGTCCGTCTCGTCATAGGTCAGGACCATGTGGAGGCCCGCGCGCGGCAGCGCGTCGGCGTTCAGCTCGTCGACGGCATCGCGCACGCCGGCCATGACGGTGAGCACGTTGGCGCCGGTCTCGCGCACGACGTTGACCGAAAGCGCGGGCTCGCCCTGGGCGAGCGCGATCGAATCGAGCTCGGTGTAGTCGTGGACCACCGCGCCGATGTCGCTGACCAGGACGCGCGCGACTCGCTGGGTCGAGGGATCCTGCATCGCGCGCAGGACGACGTTGGCGATGTCGTCGGCGTCGTCGAAATCGCCCTCGGTGCGCACCACGTAGCGACGCTTGCCTTCGTCGACCCAGCCGGCGGTGACCGAGGCGTCCGCCGAGCGCAGCGACTGGGCGACCTCGGCGATGGTCAGGCCGTAGCTCGCCATGCGGTAGGGGTCGACCACGACGCGCACCTCGCGGCCGCGACCGCCGTAGACGTTGACGCGCGCGACGCCGGGCACCCGTTCGAGCCGGTCCTTGACCACGTCATCGACGAAGTCGCCGTAGGAGTCGATGTCCCGCGTGTTGCCCGGCGCGCGCATCAATCGCAGCCAGGCGACCGGGTTGTCCTCGTTGCCGGCCGTGCTGAGCGTCGGCTCGTCGGCCTCGTCGGGCAGGCCCGAGACGCGGTCGAGTCGGTTCGCGGTCAGCAGCAGGGAGCGGTCCATGTTGCGCTCGAGGTCGAACTCGAGGGTGATGCTGGCGCTGCCGAGCCGCGCCTGGCTCGAGATCTTGGTGACGCCCTCGAGCCCGCGCAGCGCGTCCTCCTGGCGGATCAGGATCTCCCGCTCGACCTCGGCCGGCGCGGCACCCGGCCAGTCGGTGTCGATCGCGATGATCGGCTGGCGCACGTCGGGCGCGAGCTGAATGGGAATGCGCGCCAGCGCGATCAGCCCGAACAGCATGACCAGCAGCACGATCGCGAACACCGCGACCGGTCGGGCGATCGACAGACGGATCAGGTCCATGGGGTCGGCCGCTCCCGGCCGCTCAGAAGCTGACCGCCTGGCCGGGCGCCAGGCGCTCGTTGCCGCGCACCACGACCCGCTCGCCGGCGGCAAGCCCCGCGAGCACCTCGAACCGGTCGCCGACGGCGCCGCCGAGCTCGACCGCCCGACGTTCGGCGTGGCCATCGACCACGACGTAGACCCAGGCGCCCGAGTCCTCGCGCAGGATGGCGTCCTTGGCGACCGTCAGCGCGTCGCGCGGGACGCCGATGGGCAGGGCGAGGACGACGCTCTCACCGGCCGCGAGCCCCTCGGGTGGATCGACCAGGGCGAAGCGCACGGGGCGCGTGCGCGTCATCGGGTTCTCGTCGGCGATGACGGCGCGCACCTTGACCTGGTACGTGCCATGGGGCGCCATCTCGACCGCCAGGGCGAGCCCGGGGCTAAGCGGCGCCACGCGGTCGGCGGGGACGTCCGCCTCGATCTCGAGAGCCGAGTCGTTGACCAGCTCGACCACCGCGTCGCCGCTGTCGAGGTAGGCGCCGACCTCGGCGTGGCGGACGACCACGACGCCGTCGTAGGGCGCCCGGATCACCGCGTCGGCGATATCGTCGTCGGCGATGGCGAGCACGGCCCGCGCCCGCTCGACCGCCGCGCGCTGGCGATCGATCGTCGAGCCAGCGCTTGCGCGCCGCGCCACGGCCTCGGCGATCAGGCTCTCGGCGATGGCGACCTCCTGGGTCAGGTCGTCGAAGCGGGCCTGGGAGAAGGCGGCCGAGTTCCTGAGCTTCTCGATCCGGTCGAGCTCGACGCGCGCCGCGCCGCGCCGCGCCTTGGCCGTCTCGATGACGGCGGCGGCGACCGCCGCCTCGGCCTCGGCGTCGGCGACCGCCGCCTCCGCCTCCGCCAGGGCGGCCACGGCGAGCGCGCGGTCGAGCCGGTGCCGTTGATCGTCGATGCGCGCGATGACGTCGCCCAGGACGACCCGGTCGCCGACCGCGACCGCGATCGCCTCGACCAGCCCGGCCATGCGCGTCGAGACCGCGCCGCGCTGGCGCGCGACCAGGCGCCCGACCACGCGGACCGTCTCGGACACCGGGGCGAAGACGACCTCGTCGACGGTCACGACCAGCGCCCCGTCCGTCTCCTGCGACCAGGCTGACGGCGCGACGGCGAGGGCGGCGAGGACGACGAACGGTCGGAGAAACATGCCCGGCGAATCTACCACCGACCCGGCACGGGCAGCGGAAAAATGCTGGCCCCGGGCCGCCCGGTAGCGGAGACTCTCGCGCGATGACGACCCTGCTGATGAGCCATCCCGCGTGCCTGGACCACGACCCGGGCCCCGACCATCCCGAGCAGCCGGCCAGGCTCGCGGCCGTGCTGCGCGCGCTCGAGGCGCCCGAGTTCGCCGCGCTCGAGCGGCGCGAG
>JBBDQV010000035.1:6345-10435 GCA_040905845.1 Alphaproteobacteria bacterium
GCGAGGCGCCGCGCGCGACGACCGCGCAGCTCGCGCGCGCCCACGACCGCGGTTACGTCGAGCGGGTTCTGGCCAGCGTGCCGCCCCAGGGCCACCTGCACCTGGACCCCGACACCGTGATCTCGCCGGGCTCGGACGAAGCCGCGCTCAGGGCCGCTGGCGCGCTGGTCGCCGCGGTCGACGCCGTCGTGGCGGGCGAGGCGCGCAACGCCTTCTGCGCAATCCGCCCGCCGGGGCATCACGCCGAGCGCGGCCAAGCCATGGGCTTCTGCCTGTTCAACAACGTCGCGGTCGGCGCCCTGCATGCCCGCGCCGCCCACGGGCTCGGCCGCGTCGCCGTGGTCGACTTCGACGTCCATCACGGCAACGGCACCCAGCACATGTTCGAGCGCGACCCGGCGCTGTTCTATGCCTCGACCCACCAGTGGCCGCACTATCCGGGCACCGGCGCCCCCGGCGAGACCGGCGTCGGCAACGTCGTCAACGCGCCGCTCGCGCCGCACAGCGGCGGCCGGGAGTTCCGCGCCGCCGTGTTGCGCAAGGTGCTGCCCGCGCTCGACGCCTTCGCGCCCGACCTCATGATCGTTTCGGCGGGGTTCGACGCCCACCACGCCGACCCCCTGGCCAATCTCGCGCTCGACGAGGCCGACTACGCCTGGGTCACGGCGGAATTGTGCGCGCTCGCCAAGCGCCGCTGCGCCGGCCGCGTCGTTTCGGCGCTCGAAGGCGGCTACGACCTCGCGGCCCTGGCCGCCAGCGCCGCCGCCCACGTCGGCGCGCTGATGGCGGCCTGATCTCTCGGCGGCTTGTCGCCGGTCGCCAAAGGTCGTTAAAGTGGGCTCGTAGCCCTGTCACGGAACGGCTGGATGGCGAAGGGTAAGGGCGCGGGAGACGTCGCGCAGATGTCGTTCGAGGACGCGCTGGCCGAGCTCGAGGCCATCGTTCAGACCCTCGAGCGCGGCGAGGGCAAGCTCGACGAGGCGATCGACGCCTACGAGCGCGGCATCGCGCTGAAGCGCCACTGCGAGACCAAGCTGGCCGAGGCCCAGGCCAAGATCGAGCGGATCGTCCTGGCGCCCGACGGCACGGTGCGCGCCGAGCCCATGGCGGAAAGCTGACGCCGTCTTGAACGCGGTCGACAGCGGACTCGCCGAAATCGCCCGGGCCGTGGAAGGCGCGCTCGACGCGCTGTTGCCCGACGGCCGAGGCGCCGAACGCCGCCTGTTCGAGGCGATGCGCTACGCCACCCTCGGCGGCGGCAAGCGACTGCGCCCCTTCCTCGCCGTTTCCGCCGCCCGGCTGCTCGGCGGGCCGGACGCGCGGTCCTTGCGCGTCGCGGCGGCGCTCGAGATGATCCACTGCTACAGCCTGGTCCACGACGACTTGCCGGCCATGGACGACGACGCGCTTCGTCGGGGCCGGCCGACGTGCCACATCGCGTTCGACGAGGCAACGGCGATCCTGGCGGGCGATGCCCTGCTGACGCTCGCGTTCCAGATCGTCGCCGAGCCGCCGACCCACCCCGATGGCGCGGTGCGCGCCGAGCTCGCGCTCGTGCTCGCCCGGGCCGCGGGCGCCGCCGGCATGGTCGGCGGCCAGATGACCGACATCGAGGCCGAGAGCCGCGCGCTCGACGAGCCCGAGATCCGCCGGCTCCAGGCGCTCAAGACCGGCTCCCTCATCACCTGCGCCTGCGAGGCGGGCGCGATCGTCGCGGGGGCTTGCGCGGCCGACCGCACCGCCCTCCGCGCATACGGCGCCCACCTCGGCGCCGCGTTCCAGATCATCGACGATATCCTTGACGCCTCGGGCAGCGCGGTCAAGATGGGCAAGGCGGTCGGCAAGGACGCCGAGGCCGGGAAGGCGACGCTGGTCGCGGTCCTGGGCCTCGAAGCGGCACGAGCGGACGCGCGTCGCGAGGCCGACGCGGCGATCGCCAGCCTCGCCGGGTTCGGCGCCGGCGCACGCTCGCTGCGCGAGGTCGCCGAGTTCGTCGTCTCCCGGGATCACTGAGAGGAACCCAACGTGAACACCCAGAGCCCGACGCCGCTCCTCGATCAGGTCCAATCGCCGGCCGAGCTCAGGCGCCTCAAGCCCGAGCAGCTGCGCCAGCTCGCCGATGAACTGCGTTACGAGACGATCGCCTCCGTCTCGAAGACCGGCGGGCACCTCGGTGCCGGGCTTGGCGTCGTCGAGCTCACCGTCGCCCTGCACCACACCTTCGAGACCCCGCGCGACAAGCTGATCTGGGACGTCGGCCACCAGGCCTACCCGCACAAGATCCTGACCGGCCGGCGCGACCGCATCCGCACGATCCGCCAGCCGGGCGGGCTCTCGGGCTTCACCCGGCGCGCCGAGAGCGAGTACGACCCGTTCGGCGCGGCGCACTCCTCGACCTCGATCTCGGCCGGGCTCGGCATGGCCGTGGCGCGCGACCTCAAGGGCGAGGACTTCGACGTAGTTTGCGTCATCGGCGACGGCGCCATGAGCGCGGGCATGGCCTACGAGGCCATGAACAACGCCGGCTCGGCCCATTCACGGCTGATCGTCATCCTCAACGACAACGACATGTCGATCGCGCCGCCCGTGGGCGCGATGAGCGCGTACCTGTCGCGGCTCCTGTCGTCGAAATCCTACTTGAGCCTGCGCGAGATCGCCGGGCAGATCGCCTCGCACTTCCCGAAGGGGGTCGAGAAGGCGGCGCGCCGGCTCGAGGAGTATGCCAAGGGGCTGACCGCTGGCGGCACCTTGTTCGAGGAGCTGGGCTTCTACTACATCGGCCCGCTCGACGGTCACAACCTCGATCACCTGCTGCCGGTGCTGCGCAACGTGCGCGACAACCGCGCCGAGCGCGCGGTGCTGATCCACGTCGTGACCCAGAAGGGCAAGGGCTACGAGCCGGCCGAGAAGTCGGCCGACAAGTACCACGGCGTCACCAAGTTCGACGTGGTGACCGGGGCGCAGGCCAAGTCGGAGCCCAAGGCGCCGAGCTATACCGCCGTGTTCGCCGAGGCGCTGATCGCCGAGGCCGAGGCCGATCCGCGCATCGTCGCGGTCACCGCCGCCATGCCCTCGGGCACCGGGCTCGACAAGTTCGCCAAGCGGTTCCCCGACCGCTGCTTCGACGTGGGCATCGCCGAGCAGCACGGCGTGACCTTCTGCGCCGGCATGGCGTGCGAGGGGCTGCGGCCGTTCGCCACGATCTACTCGACCTTCCTGCAGCGCGCCTACGACCAGGTCGTCCACGACGTGGCGATTCAGTCGCTTCCCGTCCGCTTCGCCATGGACCGGGCCGGGCTCGTCGGCGCCGACGGCGCGACCCACGCCGGCTCGTTCGACGTCGCCTACCTAGCGACGCTGCCCAACTTCGTCGTCATGGCGCCGGCCGACGAGGTCGAGCTGATGCACATGGTGGCGACCGCGGCCGGGATCGACGACCGGCCCTCGGCGTTCCGCTACCCGCGCGGCGAGGGCGTCGGCCTCGAGCGGCCCAAGCGCGGCCAGCCGCTCCCGCTCGGCAAGGGCCGCGTCGTGCGCGAAGGCACCAAGATCGCGATCCTGTCGTTCGGCACCCGGCTCGCCGAGGCGCTTAAGGCGGCCGACGAGCTGGCCGCGCGCGGGCTCTCGACCACGGTCGCGGACGCGCGCTTCTGCAAGCCGCTCGATCAGGCGCTGGTGCGCAGGCTCGCGCTCGAGCACGAGGTGCTGATCACGATCGAGGAAGGCTCGATCGGCGGCTTCGCCGCCCACGTTTTCCAGTTCCTTGCGGTCAACGGCCTGCTCGAGAACGGCCTCAAGGTGCGGCCGATGATGTTGCCCGACGTCTTCATCGACCACGGCACGCCCATGGGCCAGTACGACGAGGCCGGGCTCAACGCAGCGCACATCGTCGCCACCGCGCTCGCCGCCCTGGGCCGCGCCGAAGGGGCCGCCAGGGCCTGACGGGATTGGTGGCGCGCAAGTCCCGCCTCGATCAGCTCCTCGTCGCGCGCGGCCTGGCGGAGAGTCGGGCCAAGGCCCAGGCCTTGGTCATCGCCGGGCTCGTCTTCGCCGGCGAGCGGCGGCTCGACAAGCCGGGTGAGGCGGTCGC
>JBBDQV010000035.1:10445-10698 GCA_040905845.1 Alphaproteobacteria bacterium
TGCGCGGCGCCGCGCACCCCTGGGTCGGGCGCGGCGGGGTCAAGCTCGCCCACGCGCTCGATCGCTTCGGCATCGACCCGGCGGGCTTGGCTTGCCTCGACCTCGGCGCCTCGACCGGCGGCTTCACCGACGTGCTGCTCGCGCGCGGGGCCCGGCGCGTCTACGCCGTCGACGTTGGGCGGGGCCAGCTCGCCTGGAAGCTCAGGCGGGACGCGCGCGTCGTGGTGCTCGAACGGACCAACGCGCGCGCCCT
>JBBDQV010000036.1:0-10655 GCA_040905845.1 Alphaproteobacteria bacterium
CGTCGCCGCCGGCGCCGAAGATGCGGTCGCCGCCGGCGCCGCCCGCGAGGGAGTTGGCCGCGTCGTTGCCGTGCAGGGTATCGCCGGCCTGGCCGCCGTTGACGTGCTCGATGCCGTTCAGAACGTCGTGGCCGACGGCGGGGTCGCCGCTCGCCGTGCCGGCGACGAGATCGACCTCGATCGGCAGCGCCGCGCTTGCATAGTCCACGGTATCGAGGCCCGCCCCACCAACCAGACTGTCGTCGCCTTCGCCGCCGTCGAGCGCGTCAGACCCGGCGCCGCCGTTGAGCACGTCGTCGCCGCCCCGCCCGACGAGCGAATCGTTGCCGTCGGCGCCCGACAGGGAGTTGACCGCGTCGTCGCCGAGCAGGCTGTCGCCGGCCTGGCCGCCGATGACGTGCTCGATGCCGTTCAGAACGTCGTGGCCGATGGCCGCGTCGCCGCTCGCGGTTCCCGCCGCGAGGTCCACGACGATCGGCTGGGTCGCGCTCGAGAACTTGACCGTGTCGACGCCCGGCCCACCGCCCAGAAGGTCGTCGCCCTCGCCGCTGCCGCCGATGATCAGATCGTCACCTTCGCCGCCGAACACCGCGTCGTTGCCGGGCCCGCCGTCGAGCGTGTCGCCCCCGGCGCCGCCGTCGAGCACGTCGTCGCCGCCGGCGCCGAAGATGCGGTCGCCGCCGGCGCCGCCGATGACCGTGTCGGGCCCGTCGGTGCCAATGAACTCGACCCCGCCGTCGCCGAGCCGGACGGTCGGGTCTTCCTCCGGACCGACGGGCAAGATCGGGTCAACGGGGTGGCCGGGGTTGGGGTCTAAGACAATCCGGATTCCCTTGAGGTTGCCGAGTTCGAATGCCAGGACCAGGCCGGTCTGCTCGTCGACGAGGAACGACCACACGGCGGGGTCGAGCGCGGTCTCGATCGTCCCATCGGCCGCGTCCCCATCGCCCCCGGCCGCCGGCGCGATGGCCGCCATCGCCTCGGCGAGGCGCGCGAGCTCCTCTTCGTCCGGCTCGTCGTTATCCGCGCGGGTCTCGTTCTCGGGCTCTGCTTCCAGCACCTCGCCCAGGATGTTCGCGATGCCGTCGGGCGTCAGCACGAGAAACCGGACCGTGCCGCCCGTCGGCGTCGCGACCTGGAACGCGTCGGTCAACAGCAGGGTCGCGCCGGTCAGCTTCTGGGTCAGGCTGAAACTGCCGACGTTGCCGACGATGTCGGGCAGCAGGAACCATGTCTCGCCGCCGCCCTCGTCGATCTCGATGCCGACGCGCGTGCCGCGCACGCCGGCGATCGCCGACGGCGAGGAGATGACCATGGCCTCTGGATCGCCCGCCGCGATCTCGCCGCTGGTCAGCGTGAACACGCCGTCGAGCACCGACAGCGACAGCGCGTCGTCGCCGCCGCCGCCGTAGATCACCTCGTCCAACACGAGCCGCGCGTTCTCGCCCATGGCGAGCGTCGTGCCATCAACGAGCACGAGCCCGGCGACGGCGCCGGGGCCACTCTCGAGCACGTCCCCCGGGTAGAGCGGCGCGCCGGCCTCGAGCACGGCGGCCGTGCCGTCGGCGCGCAGCGCGCTGACCGTGCCTTCGACGGTGACGGCCTGGCCGACCGGCTGCGCCGGGCCGAGATCGAGCTGAGCGACCTGGCCCGGCGCGAGTGGCCCCGCCAGGCGATCGATCAGGTCGGCGTCGAACGTGGCGCCGTCGTGGTCCGCGAGTCCCACAGGCCGATCCTGCGCGAACCAGCCCTCGACGAGAACGCGCGCGCCATCCGCCGTCTCGACGACGAGATCGGAGCCCGAGCGGACGAAGTGGGCGCCCGCGAGCGATATCTCGGGCGGGAGGATCGTGACAGCCTCGGACTCGAGCGCGACCTGCACGAACGTCGAACCCGCGCCGGACTCGCCCGCGTCGGATCGTGAAAGGCTCATGCGTTCCCCGTGCGAGGCGCAACGACAACGTCCCCCGCCCTGGGCGTCGCGTCAAACGCTCGGCGTTAACGATCTGAGAAGTATAGCTGATTCCGAAGTCGTCGCGCGAGCGGGAAATTCCACCGGCGGGCCAGGGCGATCAGAAGATCTTACGCCCGCGCTGGCACTTGCCGAGGAACACGGTCTGCTTCTGGCCGTTCACCTCGTCGGTTAGGATATGCAGGATTCGGCCGCTGACGCGGTTGATCTGGATCGTTTCGCGCACCGTCTGGGTCGTGCTGTACGCGAGCCTGCGGGCGAAGCTGACCCATTGCTCCGTCTTGTTCTGGACAAACTGGTCGAGCTCGCGCGCGAGGGCGTATTCGACGAGCCGGCCGGTCTCGAGATCCATGACCAGGCGAACGGACATGTTGTCGAGCTTCTGCCAAGCCTCGCCGATGAAGACGTAGCTGTCGCCCTTGCACGTCAGCTCGGTCGGTTCCGCCCGTGCTCCCGGGGCGAGCGCGATCGCCATGGCGGCGACGGCGGCACAGCCCAAGAGGCGTCTCACGCTCATCGTGTGGTTCCCCGGCTACCCCGCATGACGAGCAAGCGCCGCCATCAAGCCAATGAAAGACAGTCGATCAATCTGGCCCGGCCCCGCAGCGCATTGTCAACCCAAGAAGTTCTGACCCGCCCGGCGCGGCCCGCGGAGGCGACCGCCGCCTCAGGTGCCTCGAACATGATACGACGAAGCCCCTGCCGATCGTATTCTCATCGGCGCGGATTAACGGATGGATGACGCGAACGTTTCTTGAAGCTTTGGGACCGCGGAAACGGGGCAGACCCCAATTTGCCCCTAATTTCCCGTCCCTCAGCGACCCGCGCTGACGTCCCACGCCGCGCAGGTGACATAGGACGCGGCCGGCGAGCACAGCCAGACGGCAAGCTCGGCGACCTCTTCGGGCGCGCAGATCCGTCCTAGCACGGTGTCGCGTTCGGCCACCGCCTTGGCCCGATCGAGCCCGCCGGTCACGTGATCGAAGATCTCGGTCGCGGTTATGCCCGGCCGCACGGAGACGACCCGGATGCCCTCGCGCCCGACCTCGCGCGCGAGACCGAGCGAGAACGAATCGAGCGCCCCCTTGCTGGCGGCGTAAATGACGTCCTTGGGCAGGCCGCCGTAGCGCGCGCTGATCGACGAGATGTTGACGATGACCCCGCCCTGGCCGCCGCGCGCCGTCGACATGCGCCGCACCGCCTCCCGGGCCGCGATCATCGGGCCGAAGATGTTGACGGCGAAGACCCGGTGCACGTCGGCGAGCGCCGCGTCGGCGATCAAGGTCTCGTGGTCGATGGCCGCGTTGTTGACCAAGGACTCTATCGGCCCGAGCTCGCGATCGACGGTCTCGAACAGGCGCAGGATTTGTGCCTCGTCGCCCATGTCGGCCCGGACCGTGACGGCCCGCCGGCCGGCCGCGCGCAACTGGGTGGCGACCGCCTCCGCCTTGTCCTTCGACCGGTTGAAGTTGATCGCGACGTCCCAACCTTCGCGGGCCGCGATGCGCGCGATCGCCGCGCCGATGCCCCGCCCCGCCCCGGTCACCACCATGACGCCCATCGACCCCTCCCTCGCTGTCGGCGACAGCCTACGGCACTTTCCAACCGCACTGATGCAGTAAGCCTGTCATCTCCGGGCCGGCCGGTGCGGTCGAGACGCCGCGCTAACAGGCTGTTGAAAAGCTCGCTCGCAGGGTTACCTCGCCCCCTTCGACGCCGCCTGCGGCGTCGCTCAGGGCAGGCTTCGAGACCGCCCTATCGCGTGGGGGCGGGGGCAACCGCCCCCACGCCTCAGGGTGAGGTAACTCCTTGAATTACCTCATTCTGAGGAGCGTGCGAAGCACGCGTCCCTTCCTTCGCCCGCCGAAGTGGGCTTCGCGAAGGAGGGTCGAAGGATGACGCAAATCCGGATTAGTTATTCAACAGCCTGATAACCGCACCGCTTCCTCAGCACGTAGTCGAGCTTGGCGAGGACCGTGCGCTCGAGGAGGGCACGGGGCGCGGCGGTGGCGCCGACCATGGCGACTTCGGTCATGGTCGCCGGGTCGAAGGCCGTGACGCGGACGTAGGCGCCCTGGGCGATGAACTCGATGATGACGCCCTCGGCGCGGGGCTCCGGGGCCATGGACCCTCCATCGCGGCCACTGGCGGCTTTCGCCGGGGCCGCATCCGGCCTATATCTAGGCGCCAAGTCCTACCCGTTCGTGAACGGACCCGAGGAGCGTCATGGCCCAGCACGCCGTCAAGCCCGCCTCGGCCAAGGCCGAGTCCGCGTTCGCATGGGACGATCCGTTCCTGCTCGAGGACCAGCTCGCCGAGGACGAGCGCATGGTGCGCGACGCCGCGCGCGAGTTCGCCCGGAGCCGGCTCATGACCCGAGTGCGCGACGACTTCCGCAACGAAACCGCCGATCGCTCGATCCTGGCCGAGATGGGCGCGATCGGGCTGCTGGGCTCGACCATCGAGGGTTACGGCTGCGCCGGGGTCAGCTACGTCTGCTACGGGCTCACGGCGCGCGAGATCGAGCGGGTCGATTCCGGCTACCGCTCGATGATGAGCGTGCAGTCGAGCCTGGTCATGCATCCGATTCACGCCTACGGCACCGAGGAGCAGCGTCAACGCTGGCTGCCCGGGCTGGCCACGGGGGAGCTGATCGGCTGCTTCGGGCTGACCGAACCCGATCACGGCTCGGACCCCGGCGGCATGACGACGCGGGCGAAGCAGGTCGACGGCGGCTACGTGCTGAACGGCGCCAAGATGTGGATCTCGAACGCGCCCTTCGCCGACGTCATGGTCGTGTGGGCCAAGGACGACAAGGACGACATCAGGGGCTTCGTGCTCGAACGCGGCATGAAGGGGCTGACGACCCCGAAGATCGAGGGCAAGTTCTCCTTGCGCGCTTCGCCCACGGGCGAGATCGTCATGAGCGACGTGTTCGTGCCCGACTGGAACCTGCTGCCCAACGTCAAGGGGCTCAAGGGGCCGTTCGGCTGCCTCAACAACGCGCGCTACGGCATCGCCTGGGGAGCGCTAGGTTCGGCCGAGTTCTGCTGGCACGCGGCGCGCCAGTACACGCTCGACCGCAAGCAGTTCGGCCGACCGCTCGCCGCCAACCAGCTCATCCAGAAGAAGCTCGCCGACATGCAAACAGAGATCGCGATCGGGCTGCAGGCGTGCTTGCGGGTAGGGCGGCTCAAGGACGCGGGCCGCGCGACGCCCGAGATGATCTCGATCGTCAAGCGCAACAGTTGCGGCAAGGCGATCGAGATCGCGCGCATGGCGCGCGACATGCACGGCGCCAACGGCATCTCGGACGAGTACCACGTCATCCGCCACGTCCTGAACCTCGAATCCGTCAACACCTACGAGGGCACCCACGACGTCCACGCCTTGATCCTCGGCCGCGCGCAGACGGGGATCCAGGCGTTCACTGGGTAGGTTGCGGATTTGCAGTAGTCTGGTCTGTGACTTAAGATTCTTAAGGGTGCTTAGGAATTTCATTTATAGAGTCGGACGCTTGCAATCCCGTACCGATCGCCCGAATCATAGCCTCAAAGGCGAACATGCCCTCATCACGGAAACCGCGATCACCAAGAGGGGCCATTGGCAAAGACACCTGGCAGGCGGAAGCTCTGAGGGTAACCGTCTTTCCATCACCAGGTGATCCCACGGACCCAGTGCCCCTCTGGGCCCTCGCCGTCGGTGAACAACCCGTTCAGTCTGTCGACCGACCTGCTCAAGGCTACCGCCAAGAAATCGGCAATGCCCTACAGGCTCAATTCGTCTGCACCCAGCACCCATTCCGCATCGACCTGGTTCTTCGACCATCACCTCCTGTCTCTCCCACGCCTGGCCCAAACACCCCACCACCCGAAATCAAACCCTTTGAGACAATTGGAGCCCCAGCCAACGTACTTCCTAGCTTTCTCGAAATTTGTGGCAAGATTCTCCCTTTCCTAAGACCGTCCCGCCGCATCGCCCTGGGACTTGCTGTCTTCCTAGAATCTAAAGACAACCCACAACTTCGCAGAAGGATCGAAACGATCATCCCAGAACTTGCCATCGACGACTCCTATACATTGAATGATATCGCCCTCAGTCTTAACCAACCAACCTCGTCGCACATCCTCGATAATGAACGCCTAAACGTCATACGACGTTGGAACGTGATCCAGGTCACTATGGGTGAACTCGCCTCAAGCCCCCCAAGCCTACCATCGTTCCAATCCACAGTTAATTCTCAAGCACTTCGCTTTGAGCTTGATATAAGCACCGATGCGCTTCGTACCCAATCTATCCCCCGTGAATTGATCTCGGGTTTATTGCAAGAATTTTCCACAATTGTGCGAAACCACCTAAAGAAAGTAGCCGTCAAATGACCATGCCAAACCCCATTGTGCGCGTGTTGACCGAACAACAAGAACCCATATTAGTTGAAAATTTTGATCCGTTCTATGACCCCTTCTACAGAACTCTTGCTACCCAGGATTCCACGCTGTCGAAAATAGAGACATTGAGAATCGCCTCGACTAATGAGATTCCTACATCACAATTTGGCGATGACGTCTTTTCTCGGTTCCGGGGCCATATCGAACAACTTATCTCGCGTCTTTACGCGCCAAGTGACCTGTACGATTGGTCAGTTGCGACCGTAAGGCAATCCCCACTTCAAGTCGGACGTACCGCGACAACTGTCAAACTCACCTTGGAACGTCAGAACATTTATTTATCTGAAACCAAATCATTGAGTCCTTACCCGACGATATCTAAACTCGTGGATAGTATTTTGAAAAAATATGTTAACCATAGTGATGAACGCGCTGATCGGCAACGTGATCTGAGCACTTTAATAGCGGCCCGTGGCAGAGACGCGTTGTTAGAAATCTTGTTTCTCTTGAACCAAGGTAACGTCTCCGACCACGAGAAATTTGATATGATTAACTCGATGGCCTTTGATTATGATGAACAAACAAAATATGATCGGATTATGTTTCTTTCAACATTCCTGAGTAGCCGGGACGCTGGTATTCGATTTATGGCAATTGAGTCACTTATGAGATTTGAAACGGAAATAACTAGAAACACGATAGTCCTCCACAAACGAACTGAGCGCAATTTGAGTGTTCTGGCTTTGATTGGTGCGTATGAAAACTCGTGAAATAACAAATGTCGTATCTCGTTCGCGTTGTTACAAAAAAGGGATACTGGGCGCGAGCATCGGAGAAAGACGTTTGGAAGAAAGGTAACTTCCCGGTTGAAATTCTTGCGGATCTACATCCGAAGGACAAGGGAATTTCGTTTTTTGAGGTGCATAGGCGGAACGATCCAGATATTGTGCGAATTGCAGTCGATCGATTCTTACAACGCCAGAGCCTTGATAGAATTGAATCTGTTGAGATACGCATTGTTCGTGTTACTGACGTCGTGCGTATCGGAGTTAGGGTATCCGTAACGCCAGGGATGGTGATCGATAAGGCGCTTTCTTCGTTACATCGGGACGTGCTGATTGATGGCGGACCTCATGTTGTTAAACTTGCATATGCACTTTCTCGTCGCAAGCCACTTATGATACTCGCAGATCGCTTGGTTGCCTGTATGGTGTCGTCGGTACGTAGTGGGCGTATCCCGCTCGAATGGGTAGTGAAGCACCATAATGTGGTGAAGGAATTGGAGAAGAAATACCATGTGTTATCGCTAAGACACACGTCGTAGATCCTTTTAGCATTGCGGGGTTCCGTAGTAGGTCAATTAATCCACGCTTTAGGTATGAAGTGTCATCTGAATTGGAACGTGGTATCACCGGCTCGTCGAGCCGCCGTCGACGGGGAGCGCGACGCCGGTCAGGAAGCCCGCGGCGTCGGAGGCGAGGTAGAGCACGGCCCAGGCGACTTCCTCGGGCCGGCCGATGCGGCCGATGGGCAAAGCTTCGCCCCATGCCTTGCGCGCCGCATCCTTCGCCATGCCCATCTCGGTCGCGGTGACGTCGAGCATCGGCGTGTCGATCTCGGCCGGGCAGACGCAGTTGACGCGAATGCCCTGGCGCGCGTGGTCGAGCGCCATCGCCTTGGTCAGCATCAAAACGCCGCCCTTGCTGGTGCAGTAGGCGGCGGCCTTGGCCGAGGCGAACAGCGACCAGTCCGAGGCGATGTTGACAATGACCCCGCCACCCTTGGCGCGCATGGCGGGCACCGCGGCGCGGCTCATGGCGAACACGCCGCCGAGGTTGGTGTCGAGCACGCGGAGCCAGTCCTCGTCCGTGGTATCGAGCACCGAGCCGCCCGCGTTGACGCCGGCGTCGTTGACCAGGATGTCGAGCCGGCCGAAGCTCTCGACCGCGGCCGCGACGCCCGCCTCGCACGCGCGCGGGTCGGTCACGTCGAGCCGGCGGAACTCCGCCGCGCCGCCCGCCCTGCGGATGCCGTCGCGCACGGCGCGACCGCGCTCCTCGTCGCGCCCCGTGACGAGCACCTTGGCGCCGGCCGCCGCCAGCACCTCGGCGCAGGCCCGCCCGATGCCCGAGGTCGCGCCGGTGACCAGCGCCGCCTTGCCGGCGACGGAGAAGGGGCCGTAACTCATGCCGCCGTCATTCCGCCATCGAGCGAGAGCGCCGCGCCGGTGACGAACGCGGCGCGCTCCGAGGCCAGGAACAGCGCCGCGTCGGCGACGTCCTGGGGCACCCCGATGCGCCCCATGGGCACCGACAACGCGTCGTGACGCCTAAGCGCCGCCGGGTCCATGCCGAGCTCGGCCGCCTCATGGTCGAGCATGGGCGTATCCACCGCCGTGGGGCAGATCGCGTTGACGCGGATGCCGTCGGTCGCGTGATCGAGCGCCGCGGCGCGGGTGAACTGCAGAACGGCGCCCTTGCTCGCGCAGTACGCGGCGAGGTTCGGCGTGCCGACCAGCGCGGCATCGGAGGCGATGTTGATAATAACCCCCCGCCCCTGCCCCTTCATTATCCGCAGCGCGGCGCGCGACAGGTAGAAGACCGCGTGGATGTTGACGGCCATGATCCGGCGCCAGTCCTCGTCGGTCGTGGTGTCCACGGGCTTGCGCGTGACCACGCCCGCGTTATTGACCAGGATGTCGAGCCGGCCGAAGCGCTTGACCGCCGCCTCGACGATGCGTTTGCACGCGACCCGATCGGCCAGGTCGGCGGCGACGAAGTCCGACTTCCCGCCGGCCTTCGCGATGGCGTCGAGGACCGCGCCGCCGCGCGCCGCGTCCCGCCCGCTCAGCATCACGGCGGCGCCGACCTGGGCGAACGTACGCGCGATCGCGGCGCCGATCCCCGACGTCGCCCCCGTGACCAGCGCGACCTGACCGTCGAGCCGCATGGCGCCCTCCCCGTCGATCAGCCATAGCACGGCGGGCTCGGCCCGTGAACCGGGCCTGTTCCCAAGCCTTCGGAGGAGGGCTAGAGTCACCCTGGTATTTCGGCACCCAGCGAGGGCCCCAGCATCAACGAACGGGAGGCATGGCATGGCAAAGAACAGACGTATCGAGCCGAACGAGCTCAAGGATCTGGCGGCGGCGGGCAGGCTTAGCCGGCGCCAGGTCGGCGAGCTGCTGGCATCCGTCGGCATCGTGACCGCGAGCATGCCGATGATCACACGACCGGCCGCCGCGGCCGGCGATCTCACCGTCTTCACGTGGAGCGGTTACGATATACCCGAGCTGCACCAGCCCTACATCGACAAGTACGGCGGTTCCCCGGACTTCTCGCTGTTCGCCGACAACGACGAGGCGATCGAGAAGGTCAAGTCCGGCTTCCAGGCCGACATCGCGGTGCCGACCGGTTACATGACCGGCAAGTGGCAGGACGCCGGCTTGCTTCAGCCGATCGACACCTCGCGCCTGTCGAACTGGGGCGACGTGTTCGACCAGCTCAAGACGCTCAAGGGCACCCAGATGGAAGGCAAGCAGCTCTCGATCCCGTGGGCCTGGGGAAATTCCTCGGTCATTTTCCGCACCGATCTCGCGCCCGACTACGTCGGCAGCGATTCGTGGATGATCCTGTTCGACGACAAGTACAGTGGGCGCATCGGCGCCCGCGACGCCATGGACGGCGTCGTGGTGCCGGCCGCGCTCGCGCTCGGTTTCGATCCCTACAACATGAACGACGAGCAGATCGAACAGGTCCGCCTGCTCATGAAGAAGGGGCACGAGGTCGCGCGTTTCTATTGGAACGATCAGTCCGAGATCGAACAGGCGCTCGCCGCCGGCGAGATCGTCGCCGCCTACGGCTGGAACGACGGCTACAAGCGGCTAAAGGAGGCCGGCGTGCCGGTCGCCTACATGACGCCCAAGGAAGGCATCCTGGTGTGGGTCGACGCCCAGATCATGTTGGCCAACGCGGCGGCCGATCCGACCCTGATCTACGACTACCTCGACGCGACGCTGTCGCCCGAGGTCGGCAAGTACATGATCGACAGCTACGGCTACGGCTTCTCCAACCGCAAGGCGTTCCCGCTCGCCGACCAGGCGGTCGTCGAAAGCCTCGGCATGAAGAATCCCGAGGAGGTCATGAAGGCCGGCGTGTTCTTCGAGGGCATGGAAGGCAACTACCGCACGCGGCTTATCAATTTGTTCGAGGACGTCAAGGCCGGCGCCTGAGCCGCGTTTCGGCGACACGTCTCCGGCGCGTAGTTCGCCCTTCGAGACAGCCGACCGCTGTGCGGTC
>JBBDQV010000037.1:0-22796 GCA_040905845.1 Alphaproteobacteria bacterium
GATGGTGGTCTCGAGGGCCGGCAGCCGCCTTGGACCGAGCTCCGCGAGCATGGCGAGATAGTCGTTCGACTTGAAGCGCCGGGCCGTGATCAGCGCCTTGCAGCCGACCTTGTTGAGCGCGTAGTCGAGCTCGACCGTGCGATACGCGGGGTTGATGTTAACCAGGACCAGCCCGGCCCTGGCGGTCGCGAACTGGGTGATCGCCCACTCGGCGTTGTTGGGCGACCAGATGCCGATGCGCTCGCCCGGCTCGAGCCCGAGGGCGAGCAATCCGGCGGCGACGTCGTCCACTCGTTGCGCGAGCTCGGCGTAGCTCCAGCGCACGCCCTGGTGGCGGACGACCAAGGCCTCGCGGTCGGGCCAGCGCGCGACGACACGATCGAGGTGAAGACCGATCGTGTCACCGATCAGCGGCGCATGGGGCGCGCCGTGGACGTAGCTCTGCCGCAGCCGCGGCATGACCACGGGCGCGGTCGTAGGGGCCGAGGCCGGCCAGGTCAGGGCGAGACGCCCATGGCCCGGGACCACAGGACCTGGAAGTGGTGGACCCCGTGTTCGCTGATCTCGGTCATGTCGCGATCGACGATGAACCGGCCCTGGCGGTAGCCCGCGGAGGTCAGCCCCCTCTGGACGGCCTCGCAGATCGACTTGTCCTCGGGCCAGAGGACATCACGGCCGTAGGCGTCACGCGCGGCGTTCGGCTGGGTTCCGGGCACCGCCAGCACGTCGACGGTGATCCGTGTCGCAACGGGGCCGGCCGGCTCGAAGCGAAAGGCGATGAAGCGCGGGTCGCCGGGCAGGACATTGAGCGTGGTGTTCGGCCACAGGTACCAGAAATCCGCGTGCCGAGACGGGTCGTTGGGCCGGAACGGATAGGCCTTGTTGCCAGGCCGCCCCGCGCGGCTGAGGCTGCTGACCCAGGTGTCATGAACGGCGACGCGATAGCTACCGATGTCGACGAGGTCGACGAAGGCCGGATGCGAAGGAACGCAGTGGTAGCATTCGAGGCAATTCTCGGCGAGGACCTTCCAGTTCGCCGCGAGTTCGGGCTCCGGCGGCCCCGGCCGGTCGCCGCGATCCGGCCCGACCCAACGGACATCGCCGAGCCAGGGCGTCCGCTCGGTGATCTCCTCGGCCAGCCCCGGGAAAGTCTCCGCCAACGGCGTCGCGTCGCGATCGAGGTTGACGAACACCAGATCGAGCAGCTGCTCGACGCGCACGGGCTGGAGGCAGATCGCGCTGGCATCGAAGCCTTGAGCTTTCTCGCTGCCGCGGGCGCTTCGTAGCCGCCCGTCGGCGTGGTACGACCAGGCATGATACGGGCAGGTGATGACCTTCGCCCGGCCGGATCCCCGCAGCAATTCATGGGCTCGGTGCTGGCACACGTTGTAGAACGCGCGCAACCGACGATCCTTGCCGCGGATGACGACGACGCCTTGGTCGAGAACCCACATCGTCACATAGTCACCGGGCTCCGCGAGCTGGCTCGCGTGAGCCGCGTACTGCCAGGAACGGAAGAAGATGCGCTCCTTCTCCCGCTCGAGAATGGCCGGGTCGGAGTAGATGCGGCCGCCCGGCAAGGTCATCGACAGCCGTGGATCCGCGACAAAACCAGGCGCGGGCATCAAGGGCGCGTCGTCACGTCGCGGCGATCCGGCCTTATCTCGGAACATGGCGTCTTGGCCTCCTCGGTGGCCGATTAAGAATGCACGGCCTACCAATTCCCACGGCCGCCATGCCCGGCCTTGTGCCGGGCATCCACGCCCTTGCATGACCGAAGGCGTGGATGGTCGGGTCACCCCCGGGTCGAAGAGCCCGGGGGCGGCCATGACGACAAAGAAAATTCCATCGTATCGACATTCTCGAACGGTCTCTCAGACATTTCCTCACGACGAAGGTTTTAGCTCCGATCGCGGCGCCGACCGGCCTAGCCCCATGACCGGACCCTTCATCGTGGTTGCCCAGGCGACAAGGAACTGCATACACCACGACGGGTCATCACGCCACCAGGGGCGACGGCAGCGTCTCGGACTTGGTACTTCATACCGGCGAGCCTAGGAACTGACTCTCGCTTGGCCTCGTCCTGAGCCCGTTGAAGGACGAAGCGGTGCACCGGCCCTCGTACTTCGACAAGCTCAGCACGAGGACGATTCCGAGGGTCAAGAGTTATGCTTGCCCGTACTACACGCCGCGACGGGGGATCGCGGTGTCCCAACTCCGCGTGAAGACGCGCGCCTCGTCCTCGAAGGCGTCGAGATCGGCGAGCAGCCGGAAGGCCTCGCGCGTCGCGCTCAGGCGCATCGACGTCTCGATGCGGACGGACCAGTCGCCGCGCCGATAGGCGACGCGGCGCCGGGTCACGGTGCGCGCCGAAAGCGGATCGCCCTCGACGATTGAATGGACGTCCTCGCCCCAGCCCTCGTGTTCAAGCCCGATGTCGTCGAGCCGGATGCAGCCGCGATCGCGCAAGGAGACGAGCGTTGTCGCGCGGGTCGCCACGTCGGTCTCGATCACCTGGCGGCCGCGCTTCGGCGCGCGCAGGACCGTGTAGGGGCGCTCGCGCGCGCACTCCGGCAGGCCGAACGGAGCCAGCCGCGCATCTTCCTTACGCGGCGCGCGGCGCGGCAGCGCGAGGCGTCCGGTCCCCGCCGGTATCGAGAGCGTGGCGGGTTCGGGCGACGGCCAGACGATCGGCCAGTAGGTCGTCGAGAGGGCGAGCCTGACGCGATGCCCGGCCGGGAACGCGTACGCGCAATCGTTGAGTCGCAGGGTCACGCGGTAGCGCCGGCCCGGCTCCAGCGGCTTGACTGCCTGGTGCCCGTCGCGATGGGTCAGGTTGAGGACGCCGTAGGTCACGCGCGCCGAGGCACCATCGGGGAAGACGTCGTTAAGCCGCGCGATGAGCAACGCCTTCGGCCGGTCCGACGCGACATCGAGCGAGAGCGTCGCGGCGCCGAGGATGTCGAGGTCGGAGTCGAGGGGAGCGCTGTCGAAGACCAGCGAGCGCGCGTCGTCGATGCGCTGGTCCACGGCGAGGTCCGGGCCCAGGCCGTAAGGGCACCAGTCGCTCGACGCGATGCCGACGGTCTGCGGCGAGGCGAGGCCGAGCGTCGCGTTCGACTCCCGTTGCTCGCCCAACCCGTCGTCGTTGAGGGCGAGCACGAGCGAAGCCGCGTCGGGGTCGGGCCACGCTCGCTCGGCGACCCAACGCCCCTTGCGCACCGCGATCTCGGCCCGCGGCGGCTCCGACTCCTGCATCCAGACGCGGACCGCCGGCTCGTCCATGATCCCGGTATCGACGCCCTTGAGCCAGCGGTCCCACCAGCGCAGCGTCTCCCGCAGGTAGCCGATCAGCGGTCCAGGGCCGCCCTCGTACGGGAAACAGTGGCCCCACGGGCCGATCAGCGCCTTCCGGGGACATGCGAGGCGGCGCATGAGCCGAGGGATCGCGTTCGAGTAGCCGTCGGCCCAGCCACCGATGGCGTAGACCGCGCAGGTGATCGCCGCGTAGTCCTCGCAAACGGAGCCCTGTTTCCAGTAGTCGTCGCGCATCTGGTGCTCGAGCCACGCCAGGACGGGCGGGCGCACGGACTCCAGGCGTTCGCGCCACATCGCGCGCCACGCCTCGCCGGCCACGGCCGGGTCGGGCGGCGTCGGCAGATAGCCCAAGAACGTCGCGCCCCAGCCCATGGTGTCCATGAGCACCGCGCCGCCCATGTAGTGCATGTCGTCGGCGTAGCGGTCGTCGGTCGAGGCCACCGTGATGATCGCCTTGAGCGCCGGAGGCCGGCGCGCGGCGACCTGGAGCGAGTTGAACCCGCCCCACGAGATACCCATCATGCCGACCGCGCCCGAGCACCAGGGCTGCGCGGCGATCCAGGCGATCGCGGCAAAGCCGTCGTCCTGTTCGCTCGGCAGGTATTCATCGAGCAGCACGCCTTCGGAATCGCCCGAGCCCGCGATGTCGAGCCGGACGCAAGCGTAGCCGTGGCCCGCCAGATAGCCGTGCACGCGCTGATCCTCGAGCGCCTGGCGGTCGCGCTTGCGGTACGGGATGTACTCCAGGATCGCGGGCACCGGGACGCGCTCGGCGCCCTCGGGCAGCCACACGCGCGCGGCGAGCCGGCGGCCGTCCTGCATGGGGATCCAGGCGTTGTCGACCTGGCGGACCGCGAGGGGCAGGCGGTCGATGCGTGGCGTCATCGTGACCAACTCTCGGTGAACGACCCGGATGCCGGGACAACCGCAGTCTGTATACTATGCGCGAGGGCCAGGGTGGCAATGGCGCTCGGCCTGGAGGGGACCCATGCGGATCGAGTTCACGTCGGCGGACAAGGACGTGCGCGCGCGGGCGCGCGAGCTGACCGAGAAGCACCTCTATCCCCATGAGGTCGAGCTCGATGAGAACGATCGCCTGCCGCCGGAGGTGGAAGCGGCGATCAAGCGGGCGGTGCTCGCATACGGGCTGAACGCCGTCAACCACGGCAAGGAGGACGGCGGCCAGGGCCTGTCGATCGTCCAGCAGATGATCGTCAACGAGGAAGTCGGCAAGTCGACCGGCGCGCTGTGGGTCCGCGTGTGGCTGCCGCCCATGTGCCTCAAGGACGCGAGCCCCGAGCAGAAGCGGCGCTATCTAAGGCCGGCCTGCGCGGGCGACATCAGGATCGCGTTCAACGTGAGCGAGCCGGGCGCCGGGTCGGACGCGGGCGGTATCCGCACGAGCGCCGTGCTGAAGGGCAACACCTACGTCATCAACGGCGAGAAGTGCTTCGCGAGCGGCGCCGAGCACGTCGAGGCGGTGCTGCTCCACGTCAACGTCGATGGCGATGCGAAGAAGCCGACGCTGTTCATCGTCGATCCGAAAAGCGAGGGGTTCGTCATCAAGCGGCTGCCCAGGTTCATGCAGCGCTCGGGCCATGGCCACCCCGAGGTCGAGATCAGAAACCTCAAGGTGCCGGCGGAACAGATCCTGGGCACGATCGGCCAGGGCTTCGAGCTGACCAAGGACTGGTTCGTCGAGGCCAGGCTCGCGATCGCCGCGCGCTCGATCGGCATGGCGATCCGGGCGACCGAGCTCGCCAACGCCCATGCCGCGACACGGCACCAGTTTGGTCGGCCGATCCGCGACTTCCAGGCGATCGAGTTCATGATCGCCGAGATGGCGACTGAAATCATGGCGGGGAAGAGCATGATCTATCGGGTCGCCGCCGAGATCGACGCCGCGCTCGACCGCAAGGCGGCGCACGCCAAGGTCAGCGCGATCAAGCTCTACTGCTCGGAGGCCGGCTGGCGCGTCGTCGACAAGGCGCTGCAGATCTTCGGCGGGCGCGGCGCGATGTGCGAGAACCCGGTCGAGCGGCTCTACCGCGACGTGCGGCTCGAGCGCATCTGGGAAGGCACGTCCGAGATCCAGAAGGTCATCATCGGCGGACAGATCCGCAAACGCGGCCTGGACGCCTATCTCGGCTGGTCCTAAAACTCCGCGTTTCGCCGAGGGAAGCACGTGAACGACCGCGTCACAACGGGCCGGGAGCGTTCGGCGCGCCGGGCCAACCTCAGATGCGCGCTCAATGCCCGCTCGATCGCCTTCATCGGCGGCGGCGGGCTCGAACGCGCCGTGAATTATTGCACCGAGCTGGGGTTCACGGGCCGGGTCTACGCCGTCAACCCGAAGCGGGCGTCGATCGGCGCGGTGCGTTGTGTCGCCAGCGTGCGCGACCTGCCCGAAGTCCCCGACACGTCCTTCATCGCCGTGGCGCCGGAGACGGCGATCGACATCGTCGCCGAGCTCGCGACGATCGACGCGCCGTCGGCGATCTGCTACACGGCGGGGTTCGCCGAGATCGGCGACGGCTCCTTGCAGCAGAGGCTGGCGGAGGCGGCCGGCGATCGGCTCGCCCTGATCGGGCCGAACTGCATCGGCACCATCAACTACTTCGATGCCGTGCCCGTGGCCATCGGCAACCACGGCGTCGCGCGGCCCGAACGCGGCGTCGCGGTCGTGGCCCAGAGCGGCACGATCACCATCAACCTGGTCGGCGCCGACCGCTCGCTGCCGATCGGCTATCTGGTCAGCATCGGCAACCAGGCCGTGCTCGACATGGCCGACTACGTCGACGTCCTGCTCGACGATCCGCGCGTCACGGGCCTGGTGCTCTACGTCGAGGGACTCAACGACGCCTCCGCGTTCGCCGTCGCGGCCGCCAAGGCGCACACGCGGGGCGTGCCCATCGTCGCGCTCAAGTCCGGCGTCTCCGCCATGGGCCAGAGTATCGCCCTGTCGCACACCGGCTCGCTCAGCGGCTCGTCCGAACTCTACGAGGCCATGTTCGAGCGGCTCGGCATCGTCCGCGCCGGCAGCTTTACCGAGCTTCTGGAGGCGGCCAAGCTCTTGACCATGGGTCCGATTCCGCGCGGCAACCGGCTGGCGATCGAGACCTGCTCGGGCACGGATTCGGGCTATTGCGCCGACCTCGCCGAGCGCAACGGGATCGAGCTGCCGCGGCCCTCGCCGGCGGTGCGCGCGGCGCTCGAGGCCGTGCTGCCGCCGATCGCGACGCCGGGCAATCCGCTCGACGTCACCATGGCCCAGTGGGGCGATCGGGCGGCCCAGGCGACCTCGCTCGTCACGCTGCTGAAGGAACCCGCCGACGCCGCGGCGCTGATCATCAACTATCCGATCAACGCGGAGGGCCGGAGCTACGAGCCGGCGATCGACGCCATGATCGACGTGCGCGCGGCGACCGACCTGCCCTGCTACGTCATCACCAACCTGCCCGAGGGCGCGCCCGCGCGGGTGCGCGCCAAGCTCGCGGCGCACGGGATCGTGACGCTGCAAGGGATCGAGGACGCCTTTGCCGTGCTCGGCCACGCGGCGCGTTACGTCGCCCGCCGCGCCGCGCTCGAGGCCCAGGGCGGGCCGCTCGAACGGTTCGTCCTGCCGAGCCGCGACGGTCCGCCCAAGGCGCTCGACGAATGGGCGAGCAAGGCGTGGCTCCGCCGCGCGGGAGTCGCCCTGCCCGAGGGCCGTCTGGTCCGTTCGCCCGATGACGCGGCCACCGCCGCCGAGGCGATCGGCTTTCCGGTCGTCGTCAAGGGCGCCGGCGCCCGTCTTCTGCACAAGACCGAGCTCGGCGCGGTCGCGCTCCGGCTCGGCGACGCCGAAGCGGTGCGCAGGGCGGCGCGCGCCATGGCGGCCGTGCCGGGGCTCGAAGGTTTCATCGTCGAGCGCATGGTCGGCGACGGCGTCGCCGAGCTGATCGTCGGCGCGCGGCGCGACCCGCTGTTCGGGCTGACCATGACGGTCGGCGCCGGCGGCATCCTGACCGAGCTCTTGCGCGACGTGCGCAACCTCCTGCTGCCGTTGCGCGAAGCCGACGTGCGCGAGGCGCTCGGCCGGCTGCGCATGCGGCCCCTGCTCGATGGCTATCGCGGCCGGCCGGCGGGCGACGTCGACGCGGTCGTCGGCACGGTCATGGCGCTCGCCGCCGCGCTCGAAGCCGACGCGGACCGGGTGCTCGAGCTCGACGTCAACCCGCTGATCGTCCGGCCCAAGGGCGCGGGCGCGCTTGCGGTGGACGCGCTGCTCGTCGTCGTGGATGACGATGGCCGATGAACCAGGTCCTGGTGCTATTGTCCCGCCCCGAAACCTGACCACGATCCGCCAACCGGAGCCGCCATGTACGAGCACATTCTGATCGACAAGAAGGACCGCATCGCGCACCTGCGAATCAATCGCCCGAAGCAGATGAACTCGATCAACCCCCACGTCATGCGCGAGGCCTCGGACGCGCTGAAGGACGCCGAGGGCGACGACGGGATCAGCGTGATCGTGCTCTCGGGGGTCGGGCAGAACTTCGGCGCGGGCTACGATCTCAAGTTCGACTGGGGCAAGCACCTGGGCGGGCGCGGCCCGATGCAGATGCGCAGCATGTTGCGCGCCTGCGTCGACTTCGAGCTGACGCCCTGGACCTGCGAGAAGCCGGTCATCGCCATGGTGCGCGGCTATTGCCTGGCCGGGAGCTGCGAGCTCGCCATGATGTGCTGCATCACCTTCGCGGCGAAGGGCTCGACCTTCGGCGAGCCGGAGATCCGGTTTTCGACCGCGCCGCCAGCGGTCGTCATGCCGTGGATCGTCGGGCTCAAGAAGGCGCGCGAGCTGCTCTACACCGGCGAGCTGATCGACGCCGAGGAGGCGTTGCGCATCGGCATGATCAATCGGGTGTTCCCCGACGACACGCTCGAGGAGGAGACGTTCCGCTACGCCCGGCGCGCGGCTACAATCTCGATCGAGGGCCTCAAGACAACCAAGGCCTCGATCAACCGGGGCGCGGAGATCGCCGGTTTGCGCGCCGCGCTCGACTTCGGCATCGAGACCGGCGCGGCGCTGGACGCGACCGAGACCGAGCAGTACCGCCTTTTCAAGGAGATCACCGCGAAGGAGGGGCTGACCGCCGCGATCCGCTGGCGCGAGAGCCAGTTCAAGGAGTAGATCGAATTTCGGTCATGTGCGATCGCCCCCCACCCTGTCCCTCCCCCACGAAGGGAGGAGGGAACGCGCGTGCCGCCTTCCGGCCCCCTCCCCCGCGATGGGGGAGGGTCGGGGTGGGGGTGGGGCCGCGAATCCAACGGTTCGAAACTTCGACCAGACCGCGATCGGTGGGCGCGCCTTGAGGATCACCGGCATCGAGATCATCGAGCTGCGCGTGCCCGGCTGGGACGGCTCGGGCTACGACGGGAGCTGGGACGACTGCGTCGTGCGCGTCCACACCGACGCCGGGATTACCGGCATCGCCGAGGTCGATAGCGAACCCGTGGTCGTGCGCGCGATCGTCGAGGCGCCCATTGCCCACACCAAGTCTCGGGGCTTGCGCTCGGTGCTGCTCGGCGAGGACGCGCGCGATATCGAGCGCCTGTGGGACCGCATGTACGACGCGACGTACCACTTCGGCCGGCGCGGCGCGGCGATCCACGCCATCAGCGGCATCGACATCGCGCTGTGGGACATCAAGGGCAAGGCGGAGGGCAAGCCGGTCGTCGAGCTGCTCGGCGGCAAGCGGCGTGACCGGGTCAAGGCGTACGGCACGGTCTACCCGCTCGGCCGGACGCCCGCCGAGGTGCGCCAGAACCTCGACCGCGCGCTCGCCATGGGGCTGCGCGCGATCAAGATCGTCGCCGATCCCCACTGGGCCGACGACCTGGAGGCGACGAGTGTGCTGATCCGGACGGCGCGGCAACACATCGGACCGGACGTCGAACTCATGGTCGACGCGGCGACCGCGTGGACCCGGGCCGAGCAGGGCCTGCCGCTCTTGCCGCTGTTCCGCGACTGCGGCGTCGCCTGGCTCGAGGCGCCGCTGCCGCTCGACGACGTCGAGGGCCACGCCCGGTTCGCGGGCCACGGCGTGCCCATCGGCGGCGGCGACATGGGTCTGACCACGCGCTTCGAGTTCCTCGACATTCTCGACCGCGGGCGTTGCGACATCGCCCAGCCCGACGTGACCATGGTCGGCGGCTTGACCGAGATGGTGCGGCTCGCGCGCGAAGCCGACGCGCGCGGCAAGCGGGTCGTCACCCACGGCTACAAGACCAACCTTCTGGTCGCGATCAACCTGCACTTCCTCGCGAGCCGCGCGGCCGATGAGCCGTGCGAGTATTCGACCAGCCGCTCGCCGCTCCGTTGGGAGCTGACCAACGAGCGGATTCCGATCGGGCCGGACGGGCGCATCGAGGTGCCGAGCGGCGCGGGACTTGGCGTCACCATCGACGAGACCGCGTTCGTCAAGTTCGGCCGCTGCCGCGCCTGAAGTCTTCGAGCCAAAGAACCGACTCATATGATGCGCCGACGCGCTACCCCTCACCCGCGACGCGGGGGCATCCCGTGTCGCGCCTCTCCCACGAGGGGAGAGGGTGATTCCGGTGCGGTGGCACGGACCTACCCTCTCCCGTCGTGGGAGAGGGAGGGGCCCATTGCGGAGCAATGGGAGGGTGAGGGGGAATCGCCGCAGGATCAGCCCGGATGACACGAGGAGCACCATGACCGCCGACCGTCGCAACTGCACGCCGGGGTTCGCCACGCGCGCGATCCATCACGGCTACGATCCGATGAGCGCCCATGGCGCCCTGACGGCCCCGGTCTACATGACCTCGACCTACGCGTTCGAATCGGCGGAGGCCGGCGGGGCCATGTTCCGCGGCGAGCGCGCCGGCTACATCTACGGCCGCACGCGCAACCCGACCCAGGCGCTGCTGGAGGATCGGCTCGCCGTGCTCGAGGGCGGCGCGGCGGCACTCGCGCTCGCCTCGGGCATGGGCGCGATCTCGGCGCTGCTCTGGGCGCTGCTCGAGGCCGGCGACGAGGTCGTCATCGACGAGACGCTCTACGGCAACACCTTCGCGCTGTTCACCAAGGGATTGACCAAGTTCGGCGTGAAGGTGCGGCTGGCCGACTTCACCGATCCGGCGGCGCTCGCGTTCGGGCCGAACACCAGGCTCGTCTACTTCGAGACCCCGGCCAACCCGAACCTCCGGGTCATCGACCTCGCCGCCGTCGCGGCGGCGGCGCGCAAGGTCGGCGCGACCTCGGTCGTCGACAACACGTTCGCCTCGCCCGCCTTGCAGCGCCCCATCGAGCACGGCATCGACGTCGTGGTCCATTCGATGACCAAGTTCCTCGGCGGCCACGGCGATCTTCTGGCCGGGGCGATCATCGGGCCGAAGGACATCGTCGAGCAGGTGCGCGGCCACGGGCTGCGCTACCTGACCGGGGCGACGATCGCGCCGTTGACCGCGTTCCTGGTGCTGCGCGGGCTCAAGACCCTCGAGCTCCGCATGGAGCGGCATTCCGCGAGCGCCATGGCGATCGCGCGCTTCCTGGAGGGTCATCCGCGCGTGCGCTGGGTCGCCTACCCGTGGCTCGACTCCTTCGCGGGCAGGGCCATCGCCCGGCGCCAGATGTCGGCCGGTGGCGGGCTCGTGTCGTTCGAGCTCGACGGCGGGGTGGCGGCCGGCATGCGGTTCATGAACGCGCTCAGACTCGTGACGCGCGCGGTCAGCCTCGGCGACGCCGAGACGCTGGTACAGCACCCGGCGAGCATGACCCATGCCCAATACACGCCCGAGGAACGCGCCGATCACGGCATCAGCGACGGCCTGGTGCGCCTGTCGGTCGGGCTGGAGACCGTCGCCGACGTGCTCGACGACATCGAACAGGCGCTGGCGGCGACTGGAAGCACGAACTGATTCGTCCGATACCATCATTGCGAGCCGAAGGCGAAGCAATCCGGGAACCGCATGGATTGCTTCGTCGCTGCGCTCCTCGCAATGACGAGAAATACTCACCGGCACTCAGGCCGCGCGCGGGGCGCCGGGGATTGCCGCGCGAAGCGCGTCGAGCAAGCCGGAGACCTCGGACGGCGTCACGGCGCGGCCCTTCGAGCGTCGCTCGTCGATCGCTTCGCGCAGGCGCTGGCCGAGGAACTGGGCGAGGCTGACCGGCAATCCGGCGAGCGCCTTGGCCACCGCGTCCTGCAAGGCTTCGGGCCAGTCCGCCTCGTAGGCCTCGCGCGCCGGGCCGAAGGCGTACGCCGGCAATGGCCGATCGCCCCGCGCGACGCGCAGCTCGGCGCGCTTTCGCTCAGTCGCCGCCGCATCGAACACGCCCGCCTCGTTAACGACGACGCCGTAGGCCTCGCGCGCGGTGGCGACCGCGACGAACCCGTCGGCGACGTCCGCCGCGACCACGGCCGCGGGGCGTTCCAGCGGATCGCCGAAGCCGCCGCCGCCCTGGGTGCCGATGCGCAGCACATCCCCCGGAGCGAGCTCGAGAACGTCGATCTTGCCGAGGTCGCGCTCGCGGTTGGTGCCGGGGTTCAGCAGCGTATAGCCGGTGGTGCCCGGCTGGCCGCCCATGCGCCCCGACGGCGGGAACAGATAGCGTTCCATGCAGCGCGAGGTGATCGAGGTGAACGGCACCGAGGTTTGGAGCTCGATGACGATGCCGGTCCCGCCGCGGTAGGTGCCTGGCCCGCCCGAATCCTCGCGCAGGCCGTAGCGCCGGATGCGGATTTCGGGCATGTCGGTCTCGACCATCTCGGTCGGCACGTTGCGCAGGAAGTTGAGCAGCACCATGGTGCCATCGACCCCGTCCTCGCGCGGGCGCGCGCCCGAGCCGCCGACGATCGGCTGCACCACGCTGACCCGCGTGCCGCCGGTGGCGAAGTCCGGCACCGAGACGAGCAGGATGGAGCCCTGGCCCGAATCGACCGCCGGCAGCTCGAAGGGCACCGCCTGGGCGAGCGCGCCCATGGTCACGTCGCACACCTTGTGCGAGGTCGCGTAGCGCGCGCCGTAGGCGGCGCCGGGTTCCGGGTTGAGAAGGGTGCCCTTGGGGATGACGACCCCGAGCGGGCGCACCAGGCCGGCGTTGTACGCAACGGCCGGGTCCACCGTGCACAACCAGTTGACCAGCCCGGTGATCAGCATCCAGTGGCCGCGCTTGCCGAACGTGGGGATGTTGAGCGCCGCGCGCACTTGCGGCGCGGTGCCCGTGAAGTCGAGCGTCATCGCGCCGTCCTCGACGGTCAACGCGACCTTGATGCGCAAGAGCCCCTGGCCGACCATGTCGGCCTCCAGGTAGTCCCAGTAGGTGTAGGTGCCGTTCGGCACGCGCGCGATGACGCGGCGCGCCTGGCGCTCGGCGTAGTCGAGCACCAGGTCGATGCCGGCGACAAAGTGATCAACGCCGGCTTGGGCGATCAGCTCGTGGACGCGGCGCTCGGCGGTGGCGAGGCCCGCCAGGCAGGCCTTCATGTCGCCCCAGTTCTGGTCCGGCGTCCGCGTATTGAGCAGGAACGTGTCGAGCAGGGTGCGGTTGAGCACGCCGGCCGCGAACAGCCTCTGCGGCGGAAGCCGGATCCCCTCCTGGTAGACCTCGTGGCTGGACGGCGCGATCGAGCCCGGCACGCGGCCGCCGACGTCGGACATGTGGATGAACGTCCACGCCCAGCACACCAGGCGCCCGCCGTGGAACACGGGCTTCCACAGGAAGACGTCGGAGAGATGCGTGCACATGCCGCCGGTCGATTCGGGGTCGTTGGAAATGAACACGTCGCCCTCGGCGACTTCGACGCCGGAGCGGCGGATCGCCTCGTCCATGGGCATGCCGATCATCATCAGGACGCCATAGCGCCTGGGCGCCGCGAACACCTCGCCGGCCGGCGAGACCAGGGTTGAGCCGTAGTCCTGGGTCTCCTTGATGAACACGGTATGCGCCGTGCGCGCCACCACCTGCGCCATCTCATCGACGATCGCCTGGAACCGGTTGGCCAGGATCTCGAGGCGGACCTTGTCCTCGCTCATCGGATCACCTCCCCGACCAGGTTCGACCATGGGTCCACGGTGACGCCGACGCCCGCGGGAACGAAAACCGTCGTGTCGTACTGCTCGACGATCGCGGGACCTTCGAGCGCGCGGCCAAGCCCGAGCCCGTCCCGCTTGTAAACTGGGGCCTCGACGAAGCCGCCGCGATCATAGACCCGGCGGCGCCCGACCGGCGCGCTCGATCCCCCGGTCGCGGGCTCGGGCCAAACGAGCCTGCTCTTGCGGGTGACGCCGACGATCTGCGCGCGGGCCTCGAGAAACCGGATCGGGCACGCGGGATCGGCGTAGCCGTAGACCCGCTCGTAACGCTCGTGGAAGCGCTCGGCGAGCCCGGCCATCGTGAGCTCGGGTCCATCGGGGAGCGGCACGTTGAGCTCGAACGACTGGCCCGAGTAGCAGAGATCCGCGCTGCGCAGCACGTAGGCGCGGTCGAGCTCGACCTTTTCGGCGGCGAGCCAGGCGCGCGCCTCGGCCTCGAGCGCGGCGTAGGTCGCGCCGAGCGTCGTGTCGTCGATCGCCGCGGCCTCGCGCCAGACGCTGCGCACGAAGTCGGCGCGCAGGTCGGCGACGACGCAGCCCAGCGCGCACAGCGTCCCCGGCGACGGCGGCACCAGGATGCGGCGAAACGGCAGCTCGCGCGCGAGCAGGAACATCTGGGTCGGCCCGGCGCTGCCATAGGCCAAGAGCGAGAATTCGGAAGCCTCGATGCCGCGCCGGGCGAGCTGGGGCAGCAGCGCCGCGTAGATGTTGGCGTTGGCGACCCTGAGGATCGCGTCGGCGGTGCGGTGGCGATCGAACCCCAGGGGCCGGCCGATCGCCTCGACCGCGGCGTGGGCGCGGTCCGGATCGAGCGCCATGGTGCCGCCCAGGAGCCCCGCCGGATCGAGGATCCCCGCCGTCAGGTAGGCGTCGGTCACGGTGGCATCGGTGCCGCCGCGGCCGTAACACGCCGGCCCCGGCACGGCGCCGGCGCTGGTCGGCCCGACCTTGAGCACGCCCTCGGCGTCGAGCCAGGCGATCGAGCCGCCGCCGGCGCCGATCGCCGAGACATCGACCGCCGGCAGAATCACGGGGAAGTCGCCGACCGTGCTCTCGGTGCCGTAACGCACCTCGTCCTGAACGACCGAGACGTCGACGCTGGTGCCGCCCATGTCGAGCGTGACGAGCCGTGGCTCGCCGATCATGCGCCCGACATAGGCCGCGCCGATGACGCCCGAGGCGGGGCCCGAGAGCAGGGTCTCGACGGGCCGCTCGGCCGCCGCGGCGACGCTCATCACCCCGCCGTTCGACTTGGTCGAGAAGATCCGGCAGGCGAGCCCGAGCGAGGCCGTGCGCTCGGCCAGCCGCTCGAAGTAGCCGCGCAGGCGGCCGCCGATGTAGGCGTTGATGACAGCGACCAGGAATCGCTCGTACTCGCGCTGCTGCGGCCACACCTCGGCGGAGGTGCACAGGTAGAGCGAGGGCAGCGCCTCGGCGAGCCAGGCCTTGGCGGTCTTCTCGTGCGCGTCGTTACGGTAGGCATGCAGGAAGCAGACGGCGATCGCCTGGACACCGGCGGCGGCGAGCGCGTGGCCGGCGGCGAGGACCTGGTCGCGGTCGAGCGGCGTGGCGACCGTGCCGTCGGCCAGGACGCGCTCGTCGACCTCGCGCACGAGCCGGCGCGGCACCAGCGAGATCGGCTTCGGCACGAAGAAGTCGTTGGCCTTCGGAAGCCTCAAGCGGCGCAGCTCCAGGATGTCGCGAAACCCGCGCGTCGTGATCACGCCGACCCGGGCACCCTTGCGCTCGAGCAGGGTGTTCACGCCGATCGTCGTGCCGTGGGAGAAGAAACCGATGTCCGACGCCCGGATGCCGTGCCGCTCGGCCAGCGCCATCAGCCCTACGGCGACACCCTCTTCCGGCTCGGGCGTCGAGGGCGTCTTGAGCGTGACCACTCGGCCGGTTGTCTCGTCGAGGACCTGCAGGTCGGTGAACGTCCCGCCGATGTCGATGCCGAGGCGGTAACGGCCCAACACGCCATCCTCCCCCCGCGCCCGGTCAGCCCTTGGGTCGGCGGCCGAGAAACCGGTAGAGCTTTTCCTCCTCGATCATCATGGCGTGGGTGTCGTTCTCCGCCTTGACGCTCTCGACGGCGCGCATGTTGGCCCGCCGCTGCTCGCGCAGCGCCTTCATGAAGCTGCCGTCCTTGATGTTGGCGATCATGCGACGCATGCCCTCGCGGGTCTTGTCGTGATCGAAGTACTGCTTGGACCAGACCAAGTGCCCGAACCGCGCGGTGCGCGAGGCGATCTTCATGCGCTCGAACGCGCCGTAGTCGCGCCCGGCCTCGGCCCACTTGACCGATTCGCCCGAGGCGTAGAGGTCGAGCATGACCGCCTCGGGCGAGCAGCCGGCCTCGATCAGGGCCTCGTACATGGCGCGCAGCGCGTAAAGCGCCGGCTGGTGCTCCTCGAACAGGTCGATCAGCGTCTCCTCCTCGAACGAGGATTCGAGCACGCCCATCCTGGTCGAGCCGATGCCCTTGGCGACGGCAAGGCAGGCGTCGCGCGCCTTGCCCGAGGCGTCCTGGTGCACGGCGACGAAGCTTGGGTAGCCGCGTCCACTGAGAAAGTTCTCCCGCACGCCCTCGCCCAGCATGCGCGGCGCCACCATGACCACGTCGATGGTCTTGGGCGGCACGATCTCGCCGTAGTGGATGTTGAAGCCATGGGCGAAGCTGATGACGTCGTTGGGCTTGAGCGTCGGGCGGATGTCGCGCTCGAAGACCTCGGGCTGGGCGTCGTCGGAGATCAGGATCAGCTTGACGTCCGAACGCGCCGCCGCGTCGGCGAGGCCGAGGACGGCCCAACCGTCGGCGCGGGCATTGGCCGCGTACGGGTCCTCGCGGTTGCCGACGACCACGTCGACGCCGCTGTCCTTGAGGTTCAGGGCCTGCGACCGGCCCTGGTTGCCGTAGCCGAGGACGGCGACCGCGCGACCCTTCAGGGCTTCGAGGTTCGCGTCCGCGTCGAAGTAGAAGGTGCCCATGCGCCCGCCCCGCTGCTGTGTCGATTGCCCGTCGCCGAGGCGCTTCGTATACATGATGCACCCGGTCGCGCCTACCCTCACCCTGCCCTCTCCCGCCAAGGGCGGGAGAGGGTTGCGCAGAGTTGGCGCGACCGCACGGCGCGCCTACTCGAAGCTGGGTGAGGGCGAGCGCAACGCTCTATCGGTCGAGGCGGGAGCGCAGCCGCTCGGCGGCGAAGCGCAGAGCGGCGCCCTGGCCCCAGGCGTTGACCTCGGTTGGCATCGACTTGTAGAGCGCGAGCTCCTCGGTCGGCGCCGACGCCACCCAGGTGACGCCGGAGACGCCGAGCAACCCGCCTTCGCGGTCGATACGGCTCAGCGTCGCGCGCCACGCGAGATCGGCCGAGCGCGCGTACGCGGGGCCGAGGAGCCCCAGGCGAACCGCCTTGGTGAACGAGGCCCCGAAGAACGCCGCCGTCGAGGATTCCAGGTACGCCTCGTGGTCGTGCAGCAGCGTGCGCCAGAATCCCGACGCGTCCTGCAAGGGCAGGATGGCGCGGGCGAGCGCCTTGAGGTCGGCGGTCAGCGCATGGCGTCCGGGATGGCGCGCCGGCAGGGCGCCGAGCGTGTCGACCAGGCCCAGAATGGCCCAGCCGTTGCCCCGGCCCCAGCCGTAACCGCGCCAGCGATCCGAGGCCACGTCGTGGTTGTGGCAGAGCAGCGGTCCTTGGCGATGGCGCAGCCGGGCCACGTGGCTGATCCAGGTTTCGACCGCCTCGTCCGCCCAGGCCCGATCCCCGGTCGCCGTCGCGAGCTCGGCCAGGAACGTCGGCACATGGTAGAGCGAGTCGACCAGCAGCTCCGGCGACCGCGTCGCCCGATGCAGGCGCAGGACCGCCGCGCCCGGCGTCAGGGTGTCGGTCCAAGCCCTCGGCTGACCCGCCCAGCGCACGGCGAAGCGGCGGCAGAACCGCTGGCTGGCGGCGTCGCCGGCGAGCTCGGCCGCGTCGAGCAGCCCATCGAAGGCGATCGCGTCGCCCCAGAACCAGACCGGGAAGTCGTAGCGGCGCGTGCGCCGCGCCAGTCGGCGGAGTCGGCCGCGCGGGCTCGTCACAACGGGCCGAGGGCGGCGGCGTGGCGCGCGATCGACGCGCGCACGGTGGGCGAAAGCTCGGCGGGCAGCCGATGAACGACCGGCCCGAGGCCGAGGCGGGCGGCGACGATCTCCTTGCCCGCCGAGACCAGGTGGTTGATCGAGGTCTCCAGGAAGGCGAGCGTTGGCAGGGCCTCGCGATAAACTGCCTCGCTCGCGGCCGGATCGCTCTCCATCAGGTCGTAAGACCGCGCCAGGCGATCGCACGCCTCGGGCGCCGGGATGATGCCCACGGCCCCCGCGCGCAGGGCGTCCGGCTGCTCGATGCCGGCCCGGCCGACGAAGACGTCGATCGCGCCGCCGGTCGCCTCGATCAGGGCCGCGATGTCTCCCGGCGCGTCCTCGACCTTGACCAGCGCGAGGTTCGAATGCTGGCGCTGGAGCGCCGCCAGACCCGCCGCGGAAAGCCCGATGCCCAGATACCGCGGCGCGTTCTGGATCGCGACCGGGATCGACGCCGCGTCGGCCACCGCCCCGAAGAAGCGGATCAGCTCGCGCTCGGGCACGTCCTTCACCGGTGGCGGTTGCAGGATGAGCCACGCGGCGCCCGCGCGCTCGGCGGCGCGAACGAAGTCGATCTGGCCCGGGACCGTGTTTTCCGCGATCGTGACGGCGAGCGGACGGCGCCCGCCGAGCGCCTCGGCCACGGTCTCCAGCACCGTGTGCCGCTCGGCGAGCGAAAGCTTGTTGACCTCGGTGGCAAGCCCCAGGACGGCGATGCCGTGCACGCCCGCGCGTACGACGGCCTCGGTCTGGCGAACCATGGCGGCACGGTCGATGCCGTCCGCCGTGAAGTAGGCGTAGAGGACCGGATAGACGCCCCGGAAGCCCGTGCGCGAAGCCACCATGCGACCCCCCGTTCGCGGCGAAGAGTGGGATCGTTCGGCCGCGAAGACAAGAACCCAGTGTCACCTGTCCGTATACGGATGGCGTGACTCCGATTGACGATGCCGTAGACGCGCCCTACGCTCTCTCCCCAAGCACGCGCGGGCCATGAAAGGTCCGCCACCCGTCGTGGCGAGGTCACGACCGAGTGCCATAATCGATCCCAGGGGAGGTCCTCATGAAATTGCCTTTGATCCTCGGGGGCCTGACGGCCCTCGGCCTGGCCCTGGGCGTGGCGCCCGGCGTGGCCAGCGCCGCCGGCGAGGAATGCGTTCACGTCGTCGGCTACGAGTCGAGCGGCGAGAAGTTGACGCTTGATCCGGCGATCCAGACGTCGTCGGAGGATCCGACGATGCTCTATGCCGTGTTCAACCGATTGGTCGATCTCGACGCGAGCTTCGAGCCGATACCGGAGCTTGCCGACTCCTGGGAGGCCTCCGACGACGGCAAGTCGTGGACCTTTCACCTGAAGCAGGGGGTGAAGTTCCACGACGGCTCGGACTTCGACGCCAACGACGTGGTATACACGTACCAGCGGCTGATCGACCCGGCGCTCGCCTCGCCGGCCGCGGCGGTGCTGTCGTTCCTGACGCCCGAGGGCATCACGGCGGTCGATGCGCATACGGTCCAGTTCACGACGGCCGATCCGATTGCCGAGCTGCCGCTCATCATCACGACGAAGTTCACGCTGGTCGTCCCCGAGGGGGCGACGGCTGAGCAGCTTCGGGAGAACCCGATTGGCACCGGACCGTTCAGCGTCGAGAAGTTCAAGATCGGCGACGCGGTGCGCGTGTTCAGGAAGAACCCGAACTATTGGAAGGCCGGTCTGCCGAAATCCGAATGCCTCAAGGTCACGGTCGCGCAAGAGGGCCTGACCGCGGCGGTCGCACTGCAGTCCGGCGACGCCGACCTGGTGCTGAGCGTCGATCCCGCCGCCGTGCCACAGCTCCAGGGCGATGCGAACGTGATCCTGCTCGAGACCGGCGCCGGCACGTCGATGACCTTCTCCATGCAAATCGACGTGCCGCCGTTCGACGACGTCCGCATCCGCAAAGCCTTGAAGCTGGCCATCGATCGGCAAGCCATGGTCGACACGGTGCTGCTCGGCTTCGGCGAGCCGGGCAATGATAATCCGGTGCCGCCGACGTGGCGCTCGGCGTTCACGGACCAGCCACTCCGGCGCGACGTCGCGCAGGCCAAGGCGCTGCTCGCCGAGGCCGGACACGGCGCCGGGCTGAGCGTCGACCTTTACACCGCCGAGGCCATCCCCGGCATGGTCAAGTCGGCGGAGGTGTTCAAGGCCATGGCCGAGGAAGCGGGTATCACGGTCAACGTCAACGTAACGCCGGCCGAGAGCTTCTGGGACGACGTCTGGCTCAAGAAGTCGTTCGTGACGTCCGGCTGGTCGGTCCGTCCGCCGATCGAAGGCCTGTCGGTCGCCTACACCAAGGAGACCGACTGGAACGAGACCCACTGGAAGCGCGACGACTTCGAGGCCCTGCTCGCGCAGGCGCGCTCCGAGCTCGATCCCGCCAAGCGGGCCGACATCCTGAAGCAGGCGCAGAAGCTCTTGGCGGACGAAGGAGGCGTGATCGTCGCCATGTTCGTCCACCAGATCGCCGGCCTGCGTTCGGCGTGCTCCGGCTTCGAGCCGCACGCGCAGAACTTCAATCTCGACTACGAGGAGCTCGCCTGCTCGGACAAGATGTAGGACTTCCGAATCGTCATCGGCGTTCGGGCGGGCGTTCGTATCGTCGCGATACGGGCGCCCGCCCTTCTCGTCTCGGCCCGCCATGATCGTTCCCACCGAATTCGTCGCGCTGACCGACGCGCCGCCTTACGCGACGGGCGAGATGCGCCTCAAGGGCGGGCTCAAGCGCACCGCCTTCTACCCGGTGATCGGCCGCTTCGCGCGCCAGTACAAGCTGCACAACTCGTACCTGAAGCCGGATTTCATCACCGACCCGCTCGCCGAGTACTGGGCGACGCGCACCGTGGCGGGCCTGTGGGACGTGACCGGCGAGGAGCCCATCGAGATCGCCGGGGCGGGCGCGCTCGCGGTCATGAACGAGCTGGTGCCGCGCGACCTCGCGAGGCTCGCGGACGGTCGCTGCCTCTACGCGATCATGTGCTACGACCACGGCGGCATCGTCGAGGACGGCGTTCTGGTGCGCTTCGGGCCCGAGCGCTTCTGGTGGGTCGGCGGCCCGGCCCACGCCGAGGCGTGGATCTACGCTCGAGCCGTCGGCCTCGACGTGCGCGTGACAAGCTTGCTCGACGAGATCCACGTCGCCAGCATCCAGGGGCCAAGATCGCGCGAGATCCTTCAGCGCGTCGCCGCCGACGATCTTTCGCGCGTTCCCTACTTCGGCATGGCCGAGACGACGGTCTGCGGCACGCCCGTCGTCTTGACCCGGACCGGCTACACCGGCGAGCTCGGCTTCGACATCTACGTCGAGGTCGCGCGCGCCGCCGCGATGTTCGAGGGCCTGTGGCGGGCGGGGCGCGCCGACGGGCTCGAGCTCGCCGGCAGCCAGGCGCTCAACTTGCGCCGGGTCGAGGCCGGGATCCTCAACGTCGGCCAGGACTTCGACTGGCGCCACAACCCCTACGAGGTCGGGCTCGGCCGGATGGTCGATCTCGCCAAGCCGTCGTTCGTCGGACGCGAGGCACTCGCGCGCATCAAACAGGCGGGTACGAGGCGCACGATCGCCGGCCTCAGGCTCGCCGGAACGACCGTGGCCGCCCAGGGCGACTGGGTCCTCGCCAGCGGACGACGCATCGGCCGGGTGACGAGCGCGGTGTGGGGCCCGACGGTCGAGGCCAGCATCGCCATGGCGTTCGTCGACGCGGAGGCGGCGACGGTGGGCGCCGCTCTCACCATCGAGCACGACGGAGCCGGAGTTTCGGCCGAGGCCGTGCCCCTGCCCTTCCTCGATCCCGAGCGCACGCTGTCGAGGGCCTGAGATGGCCCCGCTCGTCGCGCGATTCGCCGGCAAGGTGGCGCTGATCACCGGCGCCGCCAGCGGCATCGGGCGCGCCTGCCTGATGCGGCTCGCGCGCGAGGGTGCGCGGGTCTTCGGCGTCGATGTCGCGACCGAGAAGCTCGCCGCCGTCATCGCCGAGGCGAAGGGCGAAGGCCTGGCCGCGGAAGCGATCACGGCTGATGTCATGCGCGAGGCCGACCTCGAGGCCGCCTTCGCCCGGGTCGATCAGCAGGCTGGCCGGCTCGACGTCGCCCAGTTCGTCGCCGGCGGCAGCCGGTTCGGCGCCCTCGCCAAGACCCCGACCGAGGAGTGGGAGCGGATCATTCGCCTGAACGTACTGAGCACGGTGATCGGCTGCCGGCTCGCGGTCGCGCGCATGAAGCCGGCGAAATCCGGCAGCATCGTCACCATGGCGTCGATCTCCGGCCTGCGCGGCGACCCGGGCTGGGCGCCCTACAACGCGGCCAAGGCGGCGATCATCAACCTGACCCAGAGCCTGGCCTGGGAGGTCGGGCGTCACGGCATCCGGGTCAACGCGGTCTGCCCCGGCCCGATCGGCACCGAGCGCATGCTGCGCTCGCTGGTCGACGACGCGATGCGCCGGGCCTACGACGAGTGCTGCGCGTTGGGGCGCATCGGCACGCCCGAGGAGGTGGCGGCGGCCATGGCCTTTCTCGCCTCCGACGACGCGGACTTTGTGACCGGCGCGGCGCTCGTCGTCGACGGCGGGCTGACTGCGACGACCGGCCAGCCGCGCTACCCGCCGGACGAGGATTGACGCCATGATCAGCGACGATCGGCTCGCCTTCTGGCTCTCGACCCCGCACGCCGCCGCGTGCGAGATCGGCCGGGCGCTCGGCTATGGCCGGCTCGTGCTCGACGTCGAGCACGGCGTGTTCGACCTCGACGGCCTCGACCGCATCATCGCCTACGCCAAGGCGCTCGGCTTCAAGGTGTTCGCCAAGGTGCTGGGGCCCGAGCCGGTGCCGATCATGCAGGCGCTCGACTTCGGCGCCGACGGCGTGATCGTCCCGCACATCGAGGGCGTCGCGCACGCCCGCGCGGTGTGCGCCTGGGCCAAGTACCCGCCACGCGGCAAGCGCAGCTTCGCGGGCGGCCGGACGGTCGGCTATGACGCACCTGGCGAGGACTTCTTCGACTCCGAGGACAAGCGCACCCAGTGCCTGCCAATGATCGAATCGGCCGCCGCTCTCGCCGACGTTGCCGCGATCGCCTCGCTCGCCACGGTCGATGGCCTGTTCGTCGGCCCGTCCGACCTGTCGCTCGCGCGCGGGCGCGGCAAGTACCGCCAGACCGAGGCGGACGCCGCGGACCTCGCCGCGATCGCCGCGGCGGCGCGCGCCGCCGCCCCCCCCTGGGTCCTG
>JBBDQV010000037.1:22806-53948 GCA_040905845.1 Alphaproteobacteria bacterium
CGAGCGCAAGCGCGCGCATCTGCTCGGCGCCGCGTGGCTGGTCGTCGCCGACGAGACCGGATCGCTGATGGCCGGCCTCGAATCCGCGCGCGACGCCGCCCGGCGCGATCTGGCATCCTGACGCCCTAGTCCTGGGAGGAGTCCTTGACCGAGACCGTCACCTGCGGCGTCGCCCTGATGCGGCTACTCAACTCCTATGGCGTCGATACGGTGTTCGGCATGCCGGGGGTCCACACGCTCGAGCTCTACCGCGACCTCGAGGCCATCGGCGTCCGCCACGTCGGCGTGCGCCACGAGCAGGGCGCGGGCTTCATGGCCGACGGCTACGCCCGGCTGTCCGGCAGGCCGGGTGTCTGCCTGCTGATCTCGGGGCCCGGCGTGACCAACGCGGCGACGCCCATGGGCCAGGCCTACTCGGACTCGGTCCCCATGCTGGTGATCTCGAGCGTCGCCGAGCGGCGTGACCTCGGCATGGGGCGCGGGCGGCTGCACGAGATCACCGCCCAGGACCGGGTGACCGAGCCGCTGACGGCGTTCAGCGCCGTCGCGCTCGACCCCGAGGAGGTGCCCGAGCTGGTCTCCCATGCCTTCGCCGTGTTCGCCAACCAGAGGCCGCGCCCCGTTCACATCTCGATCCCGCTCGACATCATCGGCGCGCCGGCGCGCTTCGCGCCCACGCCGCGCGTGCCCGCGCCGCCGCCCGCGCCGGATGCCACGTCGATCGCGCGCGCGGTGGACCTGATGACCGGGGCGAAGCGCCCGGCGATCATCGCCGGCGGTGGCGCCGCCCGTCACGGCGACCTGGTGCGCCGGCTCGCCGAGAAGCTCGGCGCCGCCGTCATTCCGACCATCGCCGGCAAGGGCGTGGTGCCCGACGACCATCCGCTCGCGCTCGAGGCCACGCTCGAACGCGCGCCGACTCACGACTTCGTCGCCCAGACCGACCTGCTGATCGTCGTCGGCAGCGAGCTCGCCGAGACCGACATGTGGGTCGAGGACAAGCTCGAGTACGGCGGCAAGTTGATCAGGATCGACATCGACCCCAGCGTGCTCGCGCGCGACTACGCCCCGGACGTCGCGGTCCTGGGCGACGCCGGCGCCGCGCTCGGCGCGATCGTGCGCCTGATCGAGCCGCGCAACACCGCCGGCCCCGGCTTTTCCGGCACCGACGCGATCGCGCGGCAGCGCGCGGCCGTGCGCGCCGCGCTGACACCGCTCGAGGCGAAGCACATCCGCGTGCTCGATGCCTTGCGCGCGGCCCTGCCGCCCGACGGCTTCGTCATGACCGACATGAGCCAGATCGTCTACACCGGCTACTGCTTCTTCCCGTGCCCACGCCCCAGGAGCTGGATCTTCCCGGTCGGCTACGGGACCCTCGGCTTCGGCCTGCCCGCCGCGATCGGCGGCAAGATCGGCGCGCCGGAGCGGCCGGGCGTCGCGCTGGTCGGCGACGGCGGGCTGCTGTTCACCGTGCAGGAGCTGGCCACGGCGGTCGAGCAAAAGCTGCCGCTCGCCGTCGTGCTGTGGAACAACGACGCGCTCGCGCAGATCCGAGACGGTTTCGTCCGGCGCGGCATCAAGCCGGTCTCGACCTCGCCGCGCAACCCGGACTTCCTGATGCTGGCGCGCGCGTTCGGTTGCCGCGCCGTCAAGGCCGAGAGCCTCGATCACTTCCACGACGCGCTCGGCCGCGCGTTCGCCGCCGATAGCCCGACGCTGATCGAGGTGCGCGAGGATTCCCCGTTCCTGAACTGACGTTCAGCCGCACGCGAGCGTGCGCAACAGCTCGCGCGCCTCGCCGACGCTCGGGAAGTCGACGCCCAAGCCCATGATGTCGCGCAGCTCGCGACAGGCGTCGTCGCGGCTGCCCGACTCGTCGAGCGCGACCGCGAGGTGATAACGGATCTCGACCTGGTCCGGGGCCAGCCGAGCGGCCTTCCGCAGCAGCTCGAGCGCCCGCTCGATCTCGCCCTGCTCGACCAGGATCCAGCCGAGCGTGTCGAGGATCGGCGCGCTGTCGGGCGCCTGGGCAACCGCCAGCTCGCCGGTCGCGACCGCGCGCTCGTCGCCGACCTCCTGGTAGAGCCACGCCAAGTTGTTCAGGACCACGGCGTCGTCGGGCCTGGCCTGGAGAACCTGCTCGTAGCGGGTGATCGCCTCGGCGCTGCGCCCGGCCTGGAGATGTTCCTGCGCCAGCGCGTAGCGCGAGACAAGATCGTCCGGGTGCGCGTCCGCCCATGCCGACAGCCAGCCGATTGCCCCTTCGGCGTCGCCGCCGTCGCGCTGCGCCATGAAGCGGCGCACGGCGAGTTCGGCCGAGTCCTGGCGCTGCAGGGCCACGTCGAGCGCGGCGACCGCCTCGACATGCTCGGAGCGCCTAAGATGGGCTTCGGCCGTCAGGAGGGGCCCGGCGGCGGCGGATGGGAAGTCCGTGGCGAGCTTGGTCGCCAACGCAAGCGCCTGATCGAGATGCCCGGCGGCCAGCTCGAGCTGGACTCGCGCGACCCGGGCCTCGGCGTCATTGGGCGCCAGCTCCTCGGCTCGGATCGCCGCCTGCAGGGCCTCGTCGGTCCGCTCGGCCGCCTTGAGCGCGCTCGCCAGCAGGAGCTGGGCGCGTGACGACTGCGGCGCCTTGAAGGTCAACTGCTGGAACGAGTCGATCGCGCCGAGAGGGTCGTCCGCGGCGAGCTGCGCCGTGCCCATCGCCTGGATCACGGCCGCGTTGTCGGGGAACAGCAGGGACGCCTCGCGCGCGGTCGCCACGGCGCGCTCGGGCTCGCTGGCGCGGATGTCGTATTCGATCAGCGCGAGCCGGAGCGTCGCGTCGTCCGGCTGAGCCGCGATTCCGTCGAGCAGGATCGTGCGGGCCTCCTCGATGCGGCCGTCGTCGACCGCGACTTCGGCGAGCGCGATCCAGGCCCGGGCGTTACTCGGATCCCGTTCGATGATCTCCTCGTAGCGCGACTTCGCGGCGGTCCGATCACCCGTCGCGCGGTCGAGCTGGGCCAGGTTGAGCGTCGCGGGCGTGTAGTCCGGCTGAAGAGCGAGCGCGGCCTCGAAGCTGGCCCGCGCGCCGTCGACATCGCCCTTGCCGAGCAGCGCGGCGCCCATCAGGTTGTCGGCGATGGGGCTGTCCGGCTGAACGGTGCGTAGCGCGTCGATCGCGGTGATGGCCTCGTCGTACTTCTTCTCGCGCAGCTTGAACAAGACCAGGAGCGTCTGCGTCTGCGCCTGTTCGGGCTTGAGCTCGATCGCGGATTCCAGGTTCGTCACCGCAGCGCCAATGTCGCCGCCGAACGCCTGGCTGAGCGCGAGCTGTGTCTTCAGGCCCGCCTCGTCCGGGCTGAGCTCGACGGCCCGCTGGAAGGACTCGGTCGCCTCCGCGAAACGCCTGGCCCGCGAGTACGCCGATCCGAGCAGCGAGAAGGACTGCGCGTCGTCGGGTGTCAGCTGGCGCAACGGTTCGAGCGCGGCGACCGCCGCGTCCGCGTCGCCGGCGCGCAACATCGAGGCGCCCAGCAGCTTGCGCGACATGACGTGGCTCGGGAATCGCCCGACCAACGTCGTCAGTTTGGCCGTCGCCTGCTCGAAGTCGCCGAGCGCGTAGTCGACGGCGGCGGACAGGTATTGCGCGGCCGGGAGATCGGCCAAGCTGGCGCCGGCGGCGGCCAAGGCATCGCGCGCGCCTGTGTAGTCCTGGCCACGGGCTCGCAGGAGCGCCGAAAGATAGTTCGCGAGCGGGTGGCGCGGGGTCCGGGCCAGGATCGTGTCGAGGTCGGACCTCGCCGCCTCCGACTCGCCGAGATCGAGCGATGCCGTGGCGCGGCCGAGCAGAGCCGTCTCGTTCGTGGGCGCGACCGCCAGCGCCTTGTCGAACGCGGCACGCCCGCTCGCGGCATCGCCGGCGACGCGGCGCAGCTCGCCCTTGAGCACCAGCGCATCGACATTCGCCTCGTCGCGGGCCAGCGCGGCGTCGGCCGCGGCTTCGGCCCCGGCCAGGTCGCCGCCCTGGACACGCAGCCGGGCCATCGCGACGTGAATGTTCGGGTCGTCGGGCAAGAGCTCGCCGGCCGATTGCAGCGCCGCCTCCGCTTCATCGAGCCGGTCGAGACCCATGAAAGCCGTGGCGCGAACCGTGAGCGCCGCCGCCTCGGTGCCCGGATCGTCGAATGACTCGGGCAGGGCGTCCATGGCCTCCTGGAACCGCCCCAGGAGAATGAGGGCGCGCCCGAGATCGATGCGCAGGAGGGGCTCGTCGCGGCCACGCCGGATCGCGGCCTGCAGCTCCTTTTCGGCCGAAGCGGCATCGCCCTGGCGCAGGTAGATCTGCCCGAGCATGGCCCGCGCCTCGGCGTTGTCGGGATCGCTCTTGATGGCGTTCTTGAGCTGAATCACGGCGGCGCCGACGTCCCCCGCGGCGACGTACTCCTTGGCATCGTCGAGGAACTCCTTCGACGCTTCGGGATCGGCCGCGGCCCAGGCGTCGACGGCGAAGCCGACGAGGCAGAGCACGAAGACAAGGACCGCTGTTCGGAGGAGCGAACCGTGCCGTGAACCGGGGACCATGGGCGGACTCCTACTCCTTACGGGTGCGCGCGCGCGGCGCGGCCCGGCGATCGTCGAGGGATCATACCTTGCCGTGCTGGCGCATCAGGTCGTAGAGCGTCGGGCGGCTGATGCCGAGGAGCTTCGCCGCCGCCGAAACGTTGCCGTTGCACTGGGCGAGCGCGCGGTTGACCTCGCGGATCTCGGCGTCGCGCCGGGCCCGCTTGAGGCTGATCGGCGGCGCGAGGCCCGCGTCGCTCGGCAGATCCAGGTTCGCGGCCGTGATCCGCGGCGTCTCGGCCATGATGATCGCCCGCTTGATCTTGTTCTCGAGCTCGCGAACGTTGCCAGGCCAGGGGTAGCTCGCGATCGAGGCGAGCGCGTCGGGCGTGAAGCCCTTGATACCCTTGCCGAGCGTGCGGGCGTAGCGCGCCAGGAACGAATGGGCCAGCAGGGCCGCGTCCCCGTCGCGCTCGCGCAGCGGGGGAATGCGTATCACGAGCTCGCTGACCCGGTAGTAGAGGTCCTCGCGGAACCGACCCTCGGCGATGAGCTCCTCGAGGTTCTGGTGCGTCGCGCACACGAGTCGAATGTCGACGGGAATCTCCTGGCGGCCCCCGACCCGCTCGACGACGCGTTCCTGGAGAAAGCGCAGGAGCTTGACCTGGAGCGTGAGCGGGACGTCGCCGATCTCGTCCAGGAAGAGCGTGCCGCCGTCGGATTCCTCGATCTTGCCCTTCGTCTGCTTAACGGCACCGGTGAAGGCGCCGCGCTCGTAGCCGAAGAGCTCGCTCTCGAGCAGGTTTTCCGGGATCGCCGCGCAGTTGATGGCGAGAAAGCGGTACTTGGCGCGGTGGCTCAAGGCGTGGAGCGCGCGCGCCAGAACCTCCTTGCCGGTCCCGCTTTCGCCGAGCAGGAGCACACTCACGTCGGCGGGCGCGACCTTCTCGATCGTCTTGCAGATCCTGATTACCTCGGGGCTGCCGGTGATGAACCCGTCGAGCGGCGTGGAGCTGTCGAGCCGCTGCAGCGACCGGTTCTCGGCTTCGAGACTGTACAGGTGGTAGGCGCGCCCGATGATCAGCCCCAGGACATCGGCATTGATGGGCTTCTGGTAGAAGTCGTAGGCGCCCATCGCCACGGCCTTGAGCGCGTTCTGGCGGTCCTCGTTGCCGGTGACGACGATGACCTTGGCCTGCGGCGATTCCGACAGGATCGCGTGCAGCGTGGCCAAGCCTTCGCTGGCGCCATCCGGATCGGGCGGCAGGCCCAGGTCGAGCGTCACGACCGGCGGATCCCAGTCCTGGAATTCCGCCAGTGCCTCGCGGCGATCCCCGGCGATGTGCACGTCGAACGCATCGAAGCTCCAGCGCAGCTGGCGCTGCAGCCCGGGGTCATCCTCGACGATCAGGAGTTTCGGTTTATCCGCGCTCATGGTCGCCTTCACGCGGCGCTCGAAGGAACGGCAGTCGCGCCAGCGCTCGGCGTCGGCAAGAGGATGCGCATTGTCGTGCCCTCGCCGGGCGCGGTGACGACTTCCAGCTCGCCGCCCATCTCATGCACGAGCGTGCGACTCTCGAAGACTCCGATGCCGTAACCGCCGGACTTGGTCGTCTGGAACGGCCGGAACAGCTGATCGCGCACGAAGTCCGGGGTCATCCCTGGTCCCTGGTCCACCACTTCGATGACGGCGAAGTTACCACGGGACGCGAGACGAACCGTGATGCTCGCTCCGCTTTTCCCTGTCGCTTCGATGGCGTTTTGGATCAGGTGATTGAGAGCGGTTCTAAAGCGCTCGACGTCGAGCGCCATGGTCGGCTCGTGGTCCACGTCTACTTCGAGGCGAAGACCCGTGGCGACCCCGTCCCATCGCTGCATGACGCTACGCAGAAATGCACCGAGCGGTAGTGCCCTTTGCTCCGTCTCATCGGTTTCGCGCATGCGAGCGAGCAAACGGGTCAGCTTGTCGGTCGCTTCGCGCATGGTCGCGACCATGTCGTGGCGGAAATCGGCGTCATGGCCGAACTTCTCCGCGTTGCCCGCGAGCAGGGAAAGCTGGCTCGTGAGGTTCTTCACGTCGTGCACGACGAAGGCGAACCGCCGGCTGAACGCCTCGAACTCGCGCGCATCCGCGAGCGCCCGCGCGGCGCTCTGCTCGGCCAGGTAGCTCGCCACCTGACGCCCGACCGTGCGCAGGATGTCGAAATCCTCCCAATCGAGGGTACGCGGCGCGCGTGGCTTCCCGAGCACGAGGAATCCGACGAGGCGGGCCCCCAGCGGCAGCGGCAGAACGATCCAGGCCCTCGACGCACCGCTCAGCCAGCCGGGCAATGCCAGGCGATCGTAGTACTCCTGCTGGTCGAGGACTTCGTCGACGATCACGACGATGCCCCGGCGCGCCATGAAGTCGATGAGCGGGCTCGACGAACGCTCGATCAGGTCATGCTCGGCCGGCAAGCCCCAGGTATCGGTGTTCCAGCGGGCGGCCAGGCGAAAGACCCCTTCGCCGTCGCCGAGCCAGAGCGCGCCGTCCGGACTGTCGGTCACGTCGGCGACCGCGCGGATGACGCGATTCTCGAGTCGCGCCCCCAATTCCGCCTTGGCGAGCGTTTCGATGAAACCGAGCCAGATCAGACGATAGTCGTATTTGTAGCTGAAGAAGTGCTTGCTCAGGAAAACGCGGAGCCGCGACCGCAGCCGGGCCGACGACAGGACGACGGCGAGGACCAAGACCACGCCGACCAGAAACGCTATGCGCAGGACGGCGCCCCAACTGCCGCCGAACTCCTTGATGTAGTAGCCTGCGGCGGACATCACGATCAGGTACGCCCCAGTGCCGAACAGGGCCGCCGTGTGAAACACCGTCGCGCGCGAGACGCCGATATCGACGCGCCACTCCCGGTTGCGTGCGACCGAGACGGCGAGCAACGGGGTCATCATCGCGGTAACGAGCCCACGCGCCGCGAACAGCTCCGGATCGAACGATCGAAACAGCAGTACGTGCGCGTAAGCGAACAAGTCGTAGGCGAACAAGCCGCCCAGGGCGAAACAGAAGAACTTGACCCGCCAGCGCCCGAGGTCGTCGAGTGGGCGATACAGATTCTCGATCAGCGCGAGCCCGATGACGGCGAGCGCAAGGTGCCCGAGGGTCCCGGCCGCCGCGGCACGGCCAAGGGCGATCGATGTCCAGCGTGCCGCGAGCGCAACGTCGTGGGTGAGCGTGGCGGCGGCAACGAGCACGGCGGCGACGGCAAGAGCCCGCACCATGGCGCGACGACTGCCTTCCAGCCCCATCCTGCCCAAGATGACGATGACCAGCCCGATCCAAGCGCCGCTGCGCGCGATCTCGAGAAGCCCGGCGGTCAACCGCAGTCCGTCGCCGGCCCTGACGTTGGCGACCTCGAGGGCCTCCCAGGCCAACGTCGCCGCCGTGGCCCCGACGATCCAACGCCCCAGTTCGTTCCTCTGCCACCCGAGGATGAGCAGGACCAGCAGGACCAGGATCGCCGAGAAGCCCAGGCCGTGACTGACGAGACCGATCAGCATGGCGACGTCAACCCGTGTTCCCGTGCCTCGCCCGCAAGACGACAGGCACGGATCGAAGCTCCGTGCCGCCGTTCAGAGGCGACGAGCGCACCCGCTCGGCGCTTCAGCGCGCGCCCTCCGACCAGACGATGACCCTCAGCGTCTGCAGGAGAATGAACAGGTCGAGCAATATACTGTAGTTCTTGAGGTAGTAGAGATCATACTGAAACTTGACCTTGGCGTCCTCGGTCGACGCCCCGTAGGGGTAGTTGAGCTGCGCCCAACCGCTGATGCCGGGTTTGACCCGGTGCCGTTCGAAGTAATAGGGGACGACACGGGATATTTCCTCGACGAAGTACGGGCGCTCGGGGCGTGGGCCGATGATGCTCATGTCGCCGCGCAGCACATTGAAGAGCTGGGGCGTCTCGTCCAGCCTGGTCTTCCGGATGAAGTAGCCGACGCGGGTCACGCGCGGATCCTTCTGCTGGGCCCAGCGCGGCACGCCGTCTTGCTCGGCGTCGATCCCCATCGACCTGAATTTGACGAGCTGGAAGGGTCGACCGTTCATGCCCACCCGCTCCTGACGGTAAAACACCGGGCCGCGGCTTTCGCAGCGAACCGCCAGCGCTGTCAAGAGCATGAGGGGGAAACCAAAAACCAGAAGGACGACGCTCGCGCAGATGTCGAACAGGCGCTTGAGCGTGGCCTGGATGCTACCGCCCGGAAACCCTTCGGAGAAGATCAGCCAGCTCGGGCTGACGCTGTCGGTGTCGACACGGCCCGTCTCGCGCTCCCAGAACGAGGCATAGTCGACGACGGAGATGCCGTCCATCCGACACGCGAGCAGTTCTTCCAGCGGAAGCCGACTGCGCCGCTCCTCGAGCGCGACGACGATCTCGTCCACCGCGTGCTCGCGCACGAACAAACGCAACGAGTTGACCCCCTGGATGACCGGCCCGCGCCGTATGGCGACGACATCCGCATCCGGCCCCAGGTATCCGATGCACTCGTAGGCGGTACCGTTGTCCAACAGCGACTCGATCCTCGCCGCCTTCTCGCCGACCCCGATCACGATGATGCGGCGCTTGAAGACGTCGGAGCGCGCGGCGCGCAGGTAGACGTAGCGCGTGGATACGACCGCCGCGAAGGCGAAAATGAACGCGAGGGCGACGGCGCTGCGCCAGATCGACGCGGCGGGACTGACGTAGAAGACGACCGTCAGGACGACCGCCGCCACGAGGCAACTCACGACCAGACGCACGATGACGTCCGCGAGCTCGCGGCCGTACTGCCGATTGTAGAGCCCCGTTGACACCATGCCGATGACGACGGCGGCGGTGAACAACAAGACCTCGACCATAAACTCGCCGCTCCAGAGGACGAGTCGACCGGCCCGGAGCCAGTTCACGACCAGCGCGCCGTACGCCGACGCCGCGAGCAGACCCGCCTCGATCAGGCCGAGCAGGACAAGTTGCCTGGTCACGTGGTGCTTGAAGACCCGCATCATGCCTTCGTGCCGATACGAGCGCACCGGCGCTCGACGTCGATCGACCCGCCCGGACCCGCTGGACCTCGTCCGATGTGCAAGATGTGGACCAGCACTGTTCCCGTCCCCCCAAGGCACGTGTCACGCCACCCGTGCGCCGGGGTTCGTTCCACAGCCCGTATCGATAAAACGCGACGCCCATCCTCGCCGGCTCTGGTTACCAGCCGATGGGCGGACAGCCGAATTCGCACCGAACAGGTCGCGCGCTCGCGTACGTGCGCGCCGAGACAGCCGATGGTAGGCGCAGAAGGAGTCGAACCCCCGACCTCCGCCATGTGATGGCGGCGCTCTGCCACTGAGCTATACGCCTGCGACCGTAGCCTCCGAGCCTTGGCGCCCGCGTAGCATGAAGCGGGCCACGCCGCAACGCCGGGGCCACGGTTCGACGACGTCGTTTACCGCTCGCAAAGCCGGCGCGAGCTACACTACGCAGGCCGGGTACGCTTCGACGGGGCTTGAAGGGTCACGGTCGCTCGGGTAGCGTGGTCCATTCATTGCTTAACCATGCGCGACGCGACCTCGGACCATCGAGCGGTGGCCGGGGTGCCTCGTGGTGACACGACGGGAGCCGACCCTTGATGACACAGTCCACTCGCCAACGCCTGCGCGCGGCCCTGCTTGCCGGTGTCGCCGTCGCCGCCTTCGCCGCCGCGGGCTGCGACGAAGCCGACATCGTCGGCACCGAGACGCTGGTCGAGCGTGCCCAGGAGTCGCGCTCGAAGGGCGACCTGCCGGCCGCCGTCATCAACCTCAAGGCCGCGCTACAACAGGAACCCGACAGCGCCGCGGCGCACTTCCTGCTCGGACAGGTCTACCTGGACATCGCGGACGGCGCCTCGGCCGAGAAGGAGTTCACTCGGGCGAGGGAGGCGGGATCGAATGCCGAGGCGGCCGCGAATGCTATCGCACAGGCGTGGATTCTGATGAGTGAGGACCAGAAGGTGCTCGACGCGCTCGCGGTCGACGAAGGCGCATCGGGTATCGCCAAGGCCGCCACGCTCGGCCTGCGGGGCGAGGCGTTCCTCGGCCTGCGCCGGGCCGACGAGGCCGAACAGGCGTTCGACGAGGCCTTGGCCGCCGATCCGGGTTCGATCGCGGCGATGGTCGGCCGCGCCCGCGCGGCGTTGACGCAGGGCGACACGGCGGAGGCGACCGCGCGGCTCGAACCGGCGGTAAAGGTTGCGCCGGACGACCGCATCGTCATACTCGCCCAGGGCGACGTCGCCTACGCGAGCGGCGACGTTAGTGGCTCGCTGGGGGCGTACCGCCGCTTGGCGACCGCGAACCCGTATAACCTCGTCCATCACCTTGGCTTGGCGCGAGCCCAGATCGCGGGTGGCGACATTTCAGATGGGATCGCGACGTTGGACGTAATCCTCAAGATCGTGCCCGATAACGCGTTCGCAAACCTATTGCGGAGCTTCGCCGCGCTGAGCCAAGGAGATTACGAGGGCACGCTGCGATACACGGCCAAGGTGCTGAATGTCGAAGACGGCAACATGGGTGCGATATTCCTCGACGGGGCGGCGTCGTTTGCGCTTGGCAATCTCGAGCAGGCGCACCGTTCGCTCACTCGCGTGAACGCGGCGTTCCCTGATTTCGAGGCGGTGAATCGGCTTCTCGCCGCGACTCAACTTCGGCTCAACCAACCGGAACAAGCGAGCGCCACGCTTGAATCGATTATCAACGGCGCACCGACCGATGCGGGTCTCTTGACCATGCTGGGGATCGCAAAGGTGCAGGCCGGAGACCTCGCGGCGGGCAAGAGCTACCTTGCTCGCGCCGCCGAGGCGGCGCCCGAGAGCGCCGACGCAAGGACCCGCCTTGGCATAGTTCGAGTCGCCACCGGCGAAGAGGGGCTCGGCATCGAGGATCTCGAGGCCGCGACGGAGCTCGATCCCAACGATGCCGACCCGGATTTGGCCCTCATCCAGTCATACATGCGAGCCGGCGAATTCGCGAAGGCCGTCGAGGCAGCCAGGACGCTTCAGGAGAAGAAGCCCGACGATCCAAGTGGCTACATCGCCGAGGGGATGGCGCAACGGGCACTCGGCGACGCGGCCAAGGCCCGCGCGGCGTTCGAAACGGCGCTGACCAAGAACCCGGACCACATCGGTGCGATTTTGGCACTCGCTCAACTTGATATCGATGCGGGGTATTTGGCGGCGGCGCGAGCCAAGTACGAAGGCGTCGTACAAAAGCGCCCCGGGCACTTGCGCGCGCTCATCGCGCTTGCGGCTTTCGCCCAGCGCGAAGGCCGGGAGCAGGACTACATTGCACTTCTCACGCAGGCAAAGGATGCCAACCCGACCGCCGTTGAACCGATCGTGCTCCTCGCCCAGAGCTACCTCGGTCAAGGTGAAGTAGACAGAGCTCTGGTCGAGATCGCCCCCCTCACCGAGTCACAGCCGGACAACCCGCTCGTGCTGCAGACTCAGGGGATGGCCCAGCTCCAGGCAGGTGAAGCACGGGCGGCCGCGGGAACCTTGGAGCGCTTGGTGCGCGTGGCGGCAAACTCGTGGGAGGCACATTACCTTCTGGCCCAAGCGTACGCTGCCACGGGAGAGAACGGACGGGTCATAGCGGAGTTGACGGAAGCCGTACGCATCAATCCCGCCGCTCGCCCGGCGAACATTTCCCTGGTTCGTGCCCTGACCCTCAAAGGAGACGTCGAACCGGCCAATCAGCTTCTCGCTTCCTTGAAGGAAGGCAATCAGAGCGATCCCGACGTCGCCGCACTCGAGGGCTGGATCGCGCTTCGCACCGACCGCGCCGCGGATGCTGTGACGGCCTATGAGCGAGCGTACGCTCTCGCGAAGAACCACTCGAACGCCATCAACCTTGCCGCGGCATATTGGGCAAACGAACAGGGGGACAGGTCCGCCGCCACGCTTCAGGACTGGGTTCGCGACGATCCGGACGACACAAGCGCCTTCATGGAACTCGCCAACTATCAGCTCCAGCTCGAGAGGCCCCGAGAAGCCGAAGCGACCTACCGGTTGTTGTTGGAGCGTTCACCGAACAATTGGCTTGCCCTCAACAACCTTGCGACGATCGTCAAGGACGAAAACCCCGAGGAGGCGTTAACCCTCGCGGAGAAGTCATACGAGATCATGCCCAGCGCGCCGCCGGTGGCTCAGACATTGGCGGAGTTGTTGGTTGTTCGTGGTCAAGGCGCGCGCGCTGTCGAGATGCTGCGCGAACACGCGTCTCAATTCCCGGACAACGGCGACCTGCAGTACATCTATGCCAGCGCGCTCGCGCAAACGGGCGGCGCGAACGAGGCCAAGAACGTCTTGCGCCGAATCCTCGGCTCCGACCAGGCGTTCAGCTATCGTGCCAAGGCCCAGGAATTGCTCGCCAGCCTGCCTTGAACCGGATCGTTCGCGTCCCTCCTGAGCGCGGCCTGGTCTGGCCGCGCTAGTGGGCGCGTCGAGGTCCCGCTAGCCAGGGAACTACGCTGTTCGAGCAGGAAGGCGCTCGACGGATTGTCCGCCGCATCTATCGACGAGGAACCCTGGCAATAAGTTTGGCACTCCAGCGTCTGTGGGGTTCTACTGGTCGTGGGCCAGGTACCGCCGCCTTGAGTGTCGCCCATTTTGCAGCGCGAACTCTTACCAAACGAGTTGACGTTGACCGGTTGGAAGTCTTCGAGACCGTCATCGCGAGCCGACGGCGACCTTCCTTCGCCCGCCCCACGGGTCCGGCCATTGGACGGCCCGAGGACGGGCTCCGCGGGCTTCGCAAAGGTGGGAGGGATCCAAAGGCGGGGCACGGCCCTTGTAACGCCTGGATGGCTTTGTCGGGAGCGGTCGAAGGCAAGGGCCGTCGGTATCAGTCCCAAGCTGCGGCACACGAAGAAAGGGCTCACCGGTTTCCCGGTGAGCCCCTGCATTGGGTTCGACGTTCGAGGGAGTTTGCGATCCCTCCGTATGCTACTGCTGAGTCGGACCTAGGCGCTCCGACGCCGGCGGGCAACCGCGCCCAGACCGATCAGGCCAGCACCCAGGAGGCCAAGCGTGGCAGGCTCGGGCACATCCACGAACTGGAGGGTCGTAAGGCCGGCGGAGCCCTGAACACCGTCGAATATGATCAGCCGGTTCGCACCGCCCGCGCTGGTCTCATCCGTGGCGTCGTCCACCAGAAGCTCGGAAAGCGTGACGTTCTGGGTCGTGAACTTCTGGACGATCGAGCCTTCCGCCTGCTCGAGCCCACCGCAACCCGTGCTGTCGCCGTTGGCGAGGTCGTCTCCGGTCGCGTTGTTGAAGAACGTTCCGGGAAGCACGCAGTTCAGTGTCACCAACCATGCCAGATCGAGCCGGATGTTTGAAGTGTTCGGGTTGCCCTCGCCCGAAATGAGGCCATCGCCCAGGATACCACCTGCCGTCGCGATCAAGACCCAGTCAGCGATGTCGGTTGCCCCGGCCGCCTCGCCGTCGGGATCGAGGAACCACGTGAAGTCAGCCGAGGTATACGCGAGCGTAAGGTCGACCGGTGGGACTTCCGGAGGAGTAATGTCAAGCGGAGAAGAGCCGATCGAGGTGACGATTCCGCTGAGTGACGCCTGCATCACCACGTGGGTTCCTGCAGCCTCGCCATTGACAGCTCCGCTGGCAGCTCCATATTCGTTGGTGGCACCGGAACCCTGCTGCCCTTCGAACGTGTTCACGTCCTCGCGCGTATCAAACAAGTGAAACGTGAACGACTCGGTGAATGTAAGGCTGTCCGCGTTGCCAAGACCATCGTCGAAGATTCGAACGAACCACTGGGTCGCACCGAGATCGGTATTGACCGCATCGTCGCCGTCATCATTCAAGTTGTCGTTCCGCGCACCCCAAGCGAACAACGACACCGGCGTCTTAGCATCCAGGAGAACCGAACCGTCGGCGAAGTCGAAGTCATTCGCTTCGCTCGGCGCCCCATCGAACACGCCGGGAGCGAAGAGGATCGTAGACGCGGCCGACGCATGAGCCACGCCGCCCGAGAGGGCGAGCGCTCCAGCGGCCGCGGTCCCGAGCAGGAACTTGTTGAAACCAGTCATCGTCGAACCCTTTCTTCGTTTCGGAGGCCGGTTTGGCCTGCCTCCCTAACTCGTCCGCCGACGGCCTCGTGCCCTCGACGTTCGACGGGTTAAAAGCAAGCCCTGTGCCAGATTCCAAAACTCTTTAATATCATAGGCTTAGAGCCAGGGCGCCGCGCCCGCTCCGCGAAAGTGTAAAACCTCCCGACGATCAGGGCCGCTCCAACCGGCCACGATTCGGGCCAGACTGGCGCAACGGGCTATAATGTCTTCCACTTCAATGACTTAGACGGTGACAAATCGGCCGACAATCGGCTGCTCCGGGGACCAGCCGGAGGCCCTTCCGGCACGGTTCGTAAGCCAAATTTTACAATCCGAACCATGGCGGGTTGCAGGGCGGACGCCCGGATGAGAACGTTCTTCGAACACGGAGCGATGACATCTATGCGGGCTTCTTTCATTCGCATGACGCTGGGACCAGAGCGCGTTTCGCTCGCGTAGACTCGCGGTCCCCTCACCCAGCTCCGGGTGAGGGTCACGGCCTTCCGTTTCGCGCTTGCCACGCGGTTCGCGACGCGTGCCCGGGGCACGCTCCTCACCGCGAACGGTCTTTAGATACTCGTTTCACGGGTGTTGGTGGACCCCGTTCGTGCCGAGGGCGACCCGGAGGGTCGCGTCTCGAAGCACGGACGGAGTCCCTTGCGCCGTCGGCGCCCCGCCATTAACGGCTTCTTCGCGGCTGATCGGTAGGCTGCGTTCATCAGGGTATCGCGTGGCCGCGAGACGATCATGGTAACGAGGCCTTCCACCAACGGCTACTTCTTCGTCATCGCCGGCAACACGATCCGGCCCTCGGAGGCGCTTGGAACGCGGCTCATCGAGCGCCGGCCGATCTCGAGCTCGGGCGGCGGCAGATCGACCGCCACATGGCTGTTCATCGCCGTTACCGCGCTCTCGTCCCTGGTGCTCGGGGTGGTCTGACCCGAATGCGGTGCCGTTCATGGTTCGAGACGCGCGCGTTGCGCGCTCCTCACCACGAACGGTCTTACTTTGACGTTCGCGCTGAGGAGGGCCGTAGGCCCGTCTCGAAGCGCGGATGACGTACGGAGCAAGACATCGTAGCGCCAATCGCCTTGCCCGCGCCGGAGTCATGGTTAACATGCGTTCCCGCCCAAACCCGGATGTCGCCATGCCCGCCTCGTCCAAGCCCCGCATCGCCGTCGTCGGCCTCGGCTACGTCGGGTTGCCGCTCGCCATCGCCCTGGCGCGCCACTTCCCCGTGGTCGGTTACGACGCCGACGCGGCGCGCATCGCCGAGCTCAGGCGCGGCCACGACCGCACCCGCGAGATCGAGCCCGAGCCGCTGAAGGCCTCGACCATCACGCTCGCCGACGACGCCGACGCCATGAAGGGCGTGGACATTTTCATCGTCGCCGTGCCGACGCCCGTCGATGACGCCAACTTGCCCGACCTCGGCGCGCTGCGCTCGGCCTGCCGCGCGGTCGGCGAGCGGCTGGCCAAGGGCGCCATCGTCTGCTTCGAGAGCACGGTTTATCCCGGCGTCACCGAGTCGATCTGCGGCCCCGACCTCGAGGCCTATTCGCGGCTCGTGTGCGGCCAGGACTTCTTCCTCGGCTACTCGCCCGAGCGGATCAATCCCGGCGACCGCGAGCACACCGTGGATCGCATCACCAAGGTCGTCGCCGGCCAGACGCCCGCGGTCGCCGAGCGGCTCGCACGCGTTTACGGCGCGGTGACCACGGGCGGAGTGTTCCTGGCCAGGGACATCCGCACCGCCGAGGCCGCCAAGGTCATCGAGAACGCCCAGCGCGACATCAACATCGCGTTCATCAACGAGATCGCCGTGATCTTCCAGAAGCTCGGCATCTCGGTGTTCGACGTGCTGGACGCGGCGGCGACCAAGTGGAACTTCCTCGGCTTCCAGCCGGGGCTGGTCGGCGGCCACTGCATCGGCGTCGACCCCTACTACCTCGCCTACCGCGCCCAGGAAGTCGGGCACCAGCCCGAGGTGATCCTGGCCGGGCGGCGCATCAACGACCGCATGGGGCATTTCGTCGCCGAGCGCATCGCCGACTTCCTCGCGCTCAACCGGCGCAACGGCCCGCCCGGCCGCGTCCTGGTGCTGGGCTTGACGTTCAAGGAGGACGTGCCCGACCTCAGGAACAGCCGGGTCATCGACATCATCAAGACGCTGCGCACGCGCGGCCACGTGGTCGACGTCCATGACCCCATGGCCGACCCGGCCGAGGCCAGGCTGCACTACGGCGTGGTGCTCAAGCCGAGCCTCGAGGGCGCGAACGGCTACGCCTGCGTCGTCGGCACCGTCGCCCACGAGGCATACCGCGCCATGGACGGCACGGCGATCGCGGCCCTGCTCGAGCCCGGCGGGCTGGTCGCCGACGTCAAGGGCATGTGGCGCCACGTGACCTTGCCCGTCGGGCTGCAGCGCTGGCAGCTCTGAGGCCCTAAGCGATTCCGGCCGGCGCGATTGTCCGCGCGCGGCGATCCATGCTCCACTCGCGCCCGCCTGCGCGGAGGGCAACCATGAAGTCGCACGTCCGGGTCGCGGTGATCGGCGGCGGGGTCGTCGGGTGCAGCGTGCTCTACCACCTGACCCGGACCGGCTGGACCGACGTCGCCTTGATCGAGCGCGCCGAGCTGACCTCGGGCTCGACCTGGCATGCCGCCGGCGGCATGCACACGCTCAACAGCGACCCCAACGTCGCCAAGCTCCAGGACTACACGATCCGGCTCTACAAGGAGCTCGAGGCGGCGACCGGGCAATCGTGCGGCATCCACCTGACCGGCGGCATCATGCTGGCCGGCACGCCCGAGCGCATGGACTTCCTCCGGACCGCGCGCGCCAAGGGCAAGGTGCTCGGCATGCTGACCGACATCATCTCCCCCGCCGAGGCGCACCGGCTGCACCCGCTCATGGAGCCTGCGCACTTCCTCGGCGCGCTGTGGGACCCGCTCGAGGGCCACGTCGACCCCAACGGCGTGACCCAGGCGTATGCCAAGGCCGCGCGCCAGGCCGGCGCCGAGGTCTACCGCCACAACCCCGTCCTGGAGCTGCGGCGGAGTCCCGACGGCTGGAGCGTGATCACCAAGGACGGCACCATCGAGGCCGAGCACGTCGTCAACTGCGCCGGGCTGTGGGCGCGCGAAGTCGGCCGCATGGTCGGCATCGAGCTGCCCATCCTCGCCATGCAGCACCAGTACCTGATCACCGACACGATGCCGGAGGTCGCCCAGCTCTCGACGGAGCTGCCGCACTGCATCGACTTCGAGGGCGAGGCGTACATGCGCCAGGAAGGTAAGGGCGTCGTGCTCGGCACCTACGAGCAGGCGTGCGTGCCGTGGTCGGTCAAGGAGACGCCCAAGGACTTCGGCCACGAGCTGCTGCCGCCCGACCTCGACCGCATCGCGCCGAGCCTCGAGGTCGCCTACCGTCACTTCCCTCCATTGGCCAAGGCGGGGGTCAAGCGCGTCATCAATGGCCCGTTCACCTTCGCGCCCGACGGTAACCCGCTGGTCGGCCCGGTGCCGGGGCTCACAAACTTCTGGGTCGCGTGCGGCGTGATGGCCGGCTTCTCCCAGGGCGGCGGCGTGGGCTTAACCCTCGCCGAGTGGATGAGTGAAGGCGTGCCTTCGTCGGACGTCTTCGCCATGGACGTGGCGCGGTTCGGCCCGTTCGCGACGCGCGCCTACACCAGGGTCAAGGTGCCGGAAAACTATACCAGGCGGTTTCGCATCACCTTCCCCAACGAGGAGTTGCCGGCCGCGCGCCCGCACCGCACGACGCCGATCTTCGATCGGCTGAGGGCGCGCGGCGCAGTCTTCGGCGCGGCGTTCGGGTTGGAATACCCACTGTGGTTCGCGCCCGAGGGCGTGGCGCCGGTCGAGACTCCGACGTTCCGCCGCTCGAACGCCCACGATCACGTCGCCGCCGAGTGCCGCGCGGTGCGCGAGCGCGTCGGGCTCCTGGAGACCGCGAACTTCGGGCGCTACGAGGTTACCGGACCGGACGCCGGGCCATGGCTCGACCGCCTGCTCGCCAACCGATTGCCGGCGCAGGGGCGTATGGCGTTGACCCCGCTCTTGAGCCCCAAGGGCCGGCTGATCGGCGATCTGACCGTGGCGCGGATTGGGCTGGAGCGATTCCTGATCTTCGGCTCGGGGCTGGCCGAGACCTACCACATGCGCTGGTTCCTGGCGCGCCTGCCTGAGCGCGGGGTCACGGTGCGCTCGCTGTCGTCCGCCATGGTCGGGCTGGCGATCGCCGGGCCCAAGGCGCGCGAGCTCCTGTCACGGGTCACCGACGAGGACGTCTCGAATGCGGCGTTGCCGTTCCTCGCCATCCGACCTATAGACGTCGGCACCGTGCCCGCCGTGGTCGGGCGCATCTCGTTTACCGGCGAGCTCGGCTACGAGATCTGGGTCGCGCCCGACTATCAGGTCGCACTCTACGCGGCGTTGATCGGGGCCGGCGAGGACCTTGGACTGGCGCACTTCGGCGGCCGGGCGCTCAACTCGCTCCGGCTCGAGAAAAGCTTCGGCTCGTGGACGCGCGAGTTCACCCCGGACTACGACCCGTTCCAGGCCGGCCTGGGTCGGTTTGTCGCCGCCGCCAAGAACGACTTCATCGGCCGCGACGCCGCCTTGGCCGCGCGCGACCGAGGCTCCGAGCGCGTCATCGCGACGCTCGTGCTCGACGACCACGGCATGGACGCCTGGGGCGACGAGCCCGTGCTTCACGACGGCAAGGTGGTCGGCTGGGTCACCTCTGGCGGCTATGGGCATACGGTCGGCGCGTCGATCGCGCTCGCCTATGTCCCACCGGCGCTGGCCAAGCCGGAAGTCGTGTTTCACGTGGAACTCTTGGGCGAGACGATCCCGGCCCGGTTCCAGCCCGAGCCCCTGGTCGACCCCAAGGGCGCGCGGATGCGCAGCTGACGCGCGCGGTTGTTTCACGCCATGCGATGGGGCAATCCTACCCGGCATGGCTCGGCTGAAGCGCACCCTCCGGTTCGTCGCGATCCTCGCCGGCCTCGCCGCCTGCGCTCCCGCTCCCGCACCGCTCGTGGTGCCGGCCGGCGGCGAGCCAGTCGCCGCGATTCACGTGGTCAGCAACGGCTGGCATTCCGGGCTCGTGCTTGCAAGGTCCGACCTCGGGACCGAGAGCGTTCCCGAGGCCGCCGACTTCCCCGACGCCCATTACCTCGAATTCGGCTGGGGCGACCGGGAGTATTACCCGAACCCGCGCCCCACGCTCGGCATGGCACTCGCCGCGATCGCAACCCCGTCACCGGCGATCATGCACGTGGCCGGCCTGACGGGCCCACCCGAGACGGCGCGGGCGGGCGACGAGGTTATCGCCCTAGGCGTCTCCGCCGAAGGGCTCGCGGGCCTGGTCGCGGCGATAGACGCATCGTTCGAACGGCCCGAAGCGGGTCCGGCGCGGCCCGTGGCCGCGGGGCTCTATCCGGGCAGCCGCTTCTACCCGGCGAAGGGCTCGTTTCATCTGTTCAACACGTGCAACACCTGGATCGCGCGCATGCTGGCCGCGGCTGGGCTCGACATCGCGCCGTCGGGCATCGTCACCGCCGAGGACCTGATGAGCAAGGTGCGCGCGCTGCCGGGCGCGGCGGTGCTCCGTCCCTAGTCGTACCCCTTGGGCGGGACGAAAGCCTGCCAGTCCTTCTCGAGCAGGCGCGCGAACTGGATGCAGCGCAGGTCGCCGTATTGCGGGCCGATGATCTGCACGCCGACCGGCAGGTTTTCGGGCGTGAAGCCGCACGGCGCGACCGTCGAAGGGAGGTAGACGACGCCCGAGTAGCCGGCCCAGAACAGCTGATCGGTGGTCGGCACGCGCTTGCCGTTGACAAGGATCGTGCGCTGCCAGCGCTCGCCCGCCTGGTCGTGAGGATGCGCGGCCGAGGACGCGGCGGGGCAGAGCAGCACGTCCCAGTCCTTGAAGAAGTCGTCCCACGCGAGCCGCATCTTGTGGCGCCGCTCGTTGAGCGCGATCCAGTCGCGGTGCGCCATGGTGTTCGCCCGCGTCATGCGCGCGAAGTAGCTTTGATCGTCGGGCCGCAGCGACTTCGCGACTTCGACGTTGCGCGCGAAGTCCGCGTCGCTCTGGCGCCCCGAGGTCGCGGCACGCAGAAGCGCAATGTAAACGCGCTGGATCTCGGCCGAGTCGAGCGCGGGCCTCGCCTTGTCGCTCACCGTGACGCCCCGGCGGGCGAGGAAGTCGGCGAGCGCCTGGAGCCGATCGATGACGGTGCGGTCGACCTCGGCGATCGCGTCGTCGAGCATGACGCCGACGCGGAAGTCCTGGAGGTACCGGCGCGGCTCGCGCGGCAGCCGAAGTTGCCAGCCGCGCCCGTCGATCTCGTCGGCGCCGCCCAAGACGTCGAGCCCGATCGCCAGGTCCTCGGCGCCGCGTGCCATCGGCCCGATGACCGAGATGTCGGACAGGGAGACGCGGCCGCCGAGCGCTTGCCCCTTGCGCGAGCAGACGTCGAAGGTCGGCTTGTGGCCGTAGACGCCGCAGTAGTGCGCCGGATTGCGGATCGAGGCGCCGATGTCGCTGCCGGCCTCGATGCCGACGAGCCCGGCCGCGAGCGCCGCGGCCGAGCCGCCCGACGAGCCGCCCGGAATCCGCGTCACGTCCCACGGGTTGTTGGTCGTGCCGTGGATAGGGTTGAAGGTCTGCCAGTCGGCGAGCAGGACGGGAACATTGGTCTTGCCGAACAGGATCGCGCCGGCCGCGCGAAACCGCTTCACGGCGAGCGCGTCCGTCTCGGCCCGGTGCTGGCGATACTCCTCGAGGCCCCAGGTCGTCGGCAGGCCGACGACGTCGAACGATTCCTTGATCGTCATGGGGACGCCGTGGAGCGCGCCCTTCGCCTCGCCCCGCGCGAGCGCGCGGTCGGCCGCGTCGGCGTCGCGCCGGGCGCGGTCGAGATCGAAGGCGATGATGGCGTTGAGCCGTGGATTGTAGCGCTGGACCCGGGCGAGCACGTGGTCGAGCAGCTCGCGGCAGCCGATCTTGCGCCGGCGGATCAGGCTGGCGAGTTGCTTCGCGGAACGGTAATGCAGTGCGACCACGACGAGCTTCCTCCCGACACAGCGCCGCGATCCTACGATGACGATCAAGACGATGCACCCGGACATGCGGTTCCTCCTGGACGCGCGCGAGAAGGCCGGCCCGCCCGGCACCGACGTCGCTGGCCTCACGCTCGAAGGCATGATCATGTTCCGCGCGGCGTACCCGGGCGCCGAGGACACCGAAGATGCCTACGCCATGCCGATCAAGGCGAAGGACCTTGGCCGGCTGCCCCCGGCGCTGGTGCACACGGCCGAGCCCGATCCGATCCGCGACGACGGGCGCGAGTACGCCGCCCGCCTGGCCCAGGCGGTGGTCTGGGTCACCTACCGCGAGGCGCGCGGCATGATCCACGGCTTTCTGCGCGCGCGGTTGGCCGGACCGGGCGCCAAGGCCGAGTTCGACGCGATTTGCCGCTTTCTCGGGGAGCACCTCGACGGCCCAGTCGGACGTACTTGAGGTCTGCCACGTCGTCTGGCTGGTCGAGCCCGGCGCGCCCGAGGCCGGCCTCGTCGAGGTCGTCTCGTCCTGACATGCTTCGACCCGCCTTCGCGAAGCCCGCTTCGGCGGGCGAAGGAAGGGACGCGGTCCTTGCGGACCGCTCCTCAGCATGAGGATGTTTCCTTTCAATGGCTTGACCTCATCCTGAAGAGCGTGCGAAGCACGCGTCTCGAAGGATGACGCAACGCTCGATCGGCTTTTCAACGGCGTTCTACCGGCCCGGCATGGGCGGCAGCTTGTCGAATTTCGACAGGGCCGCGTCCATCTTGTCCCACGCTTGCGCGCTCTTGGTGTAGACGACCATGCCCGGTTGATACCGCGCCGGATCGTCGAGGCTGCCGGCCGGGATCGTGACGACGCCCGGCATGCTGGTCGTACGGGCCATGACCGGCGAGCCGCACGTCGCGCAGAAACCGCGGCTGACGGTCGCGCCGCTGTCGGCCTTGACATTGTGGTACTTGGGCGAGCCCTTGAGCGTCACCGCGGGCTCGGGGAACGCAACGATGCTGGAATGCCCGGTGCCGGAGGCTCGCTGGCAGTCGCGGCATTGGCAGTGCCCGGCCATCATCGGCTCCGCGGCGATCTCGTAGCGGATCGCGCCGCAGGCACAGCCGCCATTGATCTTGCTCGTCATCGTTTCAGCCTCCGTAGCGGTCGTGGTGGCGCACCCACGCCATGGTGTAAGGAAGTTCATCCTCGTCGCGCCCCTTGGGAACCAGGTCGAGGACGTGATAGGCGGGGTTCAGCATGTCGAGGCCGCGCGCGTAGCACGAGTAAGTGTGGAACACGGCGCCATCGGCATCCTTGAGAAAGACGCTCATGCCCGGCGCCTCCTCGACCGGGAACCGGCCAGTAGTGAAATTGTAGAACGCGGTCTCGCGCTCGATTTCGTCGGGCGTGAACGAGACGTTGAAATCCCGGTTGAAGTCGTTGCCGAGCGAGGAGACCCACGGAAGGGTCCAGCCCATGCGGCGACGGAACGCAAGCAGCTTGGCGAGCGGCGCGCGCGCGACCATGGCGAACGAAACGTCGCGCTGGTTCAAGTGCACGACGATGCGTTCGAAGCCGTCGGCCCAGAACGAGCAGCTCTTGCAGCCCTCCTCCCAATCCGGCCCGAACATGAAGTGGTAGATGACGAGCTGGCCGCAGCCTCCGAACAGATCGGCGATGCTCACCGAGCCCGCTTCGCCGTCGAAGATGTACGGTTTGTCGACGCGGACCCGGGGCAGGGCCCGGCGCGCGCGCGCAAGCGCGTCGCGCTGGCGCGTCAACGCCTTCTCCTCGGCAAGCAAGGCACGGCGGGCGTCGAGCCACGCTTCGCGCGAAACGATTTGGTGATCCATCAATTGAGCTCCGGCGAGTTGCTGGGCGATCGTTGCCGACGTTAATAAACCAATCGGTTAAATATGTCCAGCGTGATTTTCGGGGCTGATGCCGCCGCGCGGGAGTGGTGCGCCGCTCGTGCCGTTCAGCCGTCGAAGTCGAGCTCGGCGATGGCGGCGAGCAGCTTGATGATCGGCGGGTAGTAGGCCTGCGGATAGCCGTCCTTGTCCTCGACGACGCTGAGGAAGACGCCGACGACCCCGCTGGTCAGGTCGGCGAGAAGATACTGCCCGCCGTAGCCGCCGTGGCCGAGCCAGCGGCCGGTGGTGTTGGCCTGATTGCTGTAGCGGATCCACTCGCGCGGCGGCGCGAGCGGCACGCCCAAGCGGAGCGTCTCCTCGATGAACCGCTCGCCGCCGATCATGCGCCCATCGACGCCCTGGCCGCGACGCACGAAGATCGCGCCGAAGCGCGCGAGGTCGCGCGCCGTGACGCACAGCCCGCCTTCAAGCGTCGGAAAGCCTTCGCGGTCGGTGGTCATGTGGAACACGCCTTCGATCCCGGCGGCGTCGGCGACGTCGGCGAGGACCGCGCGCAAGGGACGCCCGCCGACGCGCTCGACGATCCAGCCGAGCACGACGGTGTTGGCGTCCTTGTACTGGATGTGCGGGAGCCGGTTGGTCGTGTCCTCGCTCGCGATGCCGGTGACGAATCCCGTTTGCGTCGCCTCGCGCGCCGGATTGAGCGGCAGGCGCCAGCCCATCGCCTCCTCGTGGCGGTAGTAGGTCGAGTCGGGATCGGCGAAGTCCTCGGTGTAATCGTTGGCCACGTCCATGTTGAGGACCTGCTGGACCGTGGCCGTGGCGTAGCCGCTGCCGACCTCGGGCAGGTAGTCGGCGACCTTGCGCGTGAGCTCGAGCCGACCGTCCTCGACCAGCCTGCCGATGGCGAGGTTCATGGTCATCTTCGAGATCGACTGGACGTTGTGCGGCCGGTCGGGTCCGAAGTCGGCAGCGTAACGCTCGAACAGCACGTGCTGCCCGCGGATGACCACCATGGCGGAGAACCACGGCAGCGAGGTGAGCCGGCGCACCTCGTCCATATCGGGGATGCGCAAATCCATGCGCTTTTCGAGGGTCATGACGCGCGCCGCGCGAAAGCTCATGGCGTAGCGCGCGAGCAGATGCAGGTTGTGGAAGCCGTGGCGGCGCCGGTCCGGCAGGTTCCAGTTGGCCTTGTTGTCGGCGACGACGGCGAGGTCGGGGTTCGGCACGGTCACGACGTCGGCCACCATGACCCTCTTGGTCAGAGCGCGAGCGCGAGCTTGCGTGCTTCGTAGAACGCCATGGCGGCGGTGCGGGCCGAGACCGCGTCGCCGATGCTGTGGACCTCCATCGGTGCCCCGGCTAGCGCCTTGGCGAGCCCGTCCTCGGGAATGTTGGTGCCGGCGAGCACCAGGCTGTCGTACTCGCGCGTCTCCTTGTCGCCGGTGTGCAAGTGGACGATCGTCGCCGTGGTGCCGTGCCACGCCTCGAGCGCGCTGGTGGTCAGCACTTCGACGCCGAACTTGGTGAAACGCTCGCGCGTGGTAATGCCGGTGCCGCTGATGTCGAGCGCGCGCCCCGGCCAGTCGTCGGCGGTCAGCACCGTCACCTGATGGCGCTGCTGGGCGAGGTGGAGCGCCGTGCCGCTCGCCGGCCACCAGCCGCTGATGTCGTCGAGCAGGAGCACGCGCGACCCCGGCACGACCCTGCCGTCGAGCACGTCGTGGATGGTGCAGACGTTGTCCTGGCCGGCGCCGGGCAGACGATCGATGTGAGGCAACGCGCGCTGGAAGCCAGTTCGCGACGGCTGCGAGCCTGTGCACACGATAACCGCGTCGGCGCCGGAATTCTTGATGTCCTCGGCGGTCAGCTCGGTGCGCAGCCTGACGCGCACCTGGAGCCCCTCGAGCTGGGTCTGGAACCAGGTCAGCAGTCCGCCGATCTCGCCGCGCTCGGGCTGGCCGGCGGCGAGCCGGAACTGGCCGCCGAGCTCGCCCTGGCGCTCGACCAGGGTGACCTTGTGGCCGCGTTCGGCGGCGACGCGGGCGACCTCGAGCCCGGCCGGCCCGCCGCCGACGACGAGAATTTCGCGCGGCCTGTCCGCGGGCTTCGGCTTGTCGCCGTCCCACTGGGTTTCGCGCGAGACGGAGGGGTTGACCAGGCAGCTCACCCAGTAGTCGCGCAGGCGCCGGCCGATGCAGAGCTGGTTGCACGAGATGCACGGCCGGATGTCCTGGGTGCGGCCCTGCTTCGCCTTGTTGGCGAGGTGGGGATCGGCGATCTGGCTGCGCACCAGGCTGACCAGGTCCGACTTGCCCTCGGCGACCATCATCTCGGCGTTGGCCGGCGTCTTGATGCGCCCCTCGGCGGTGACCTTGGCGTGGCGCACCGCCTGCTTGTAGGCGGCGGCGTCCTCGGCGCCGAGCAGCATGGGATTGTGGAACGTCGGCACGATGCGGAACGACTGGTTGAGGTAGCTGCCGGTGCCGCAGCTGAAGTAGTCGACCAGCCCGCGCGCATCGAGATAGCCCGCGATCTCCTGCTTGTCGGCGATGGAAAGCCCGCCGGGGTAGGGCTCGGCGCCCGAAACGGTCATGCCGATGACGTAGTCGTTGCCCGCCATCTTGCGCATGCGCGAGCAGATCTCGACCGTGAAGCGCAGCCGGTTCTCGAGGCTGCCGCCCCATCTGTCGGTGCGCTTGTTGGTCAGCGGCGACCAGAACTGATCGACCAGGCAGTTGTAGCCGGCGAAGACGTCGGTGCCGTCGAAGCCGGCCGCCTTGTCGCGCCGGGCGCAGGCGACGAAGGACTCGATCAGCTCCTCGATCTCCGCCTCGGTCACCGCATGGCTGCCCCACTGGTCATGCATCGAGGGGAAGCCCGAAGGCGACCAGTACGGCTCCCACGAGTTGTCCTGATCGCCGTGCCCGCCGACGTGATAGGCCTGATGGATCATCACGGTGCCGTGCTTGTGGCACTCGTCGGTGATGCGGAGGAAGTGCGGGATGACGCCGTCGTCGGTGCGGAAGTTGCCGCGGATGAGCACGCCGGTGCGGTGCGCCGGCTGGGGCTCGACCACGATCATGGCCGCGCCGCCCCGCGCGCGCTCGCGGTAGTAGCCGAAGTGACGATCGCCCGGCAGGCCCTCGTGGCTCATGTTGACCGTGTGGGCGCCGAACACGATGCGGTTCTTGAGCTCGACGTGCCTCAGCTTCAAGGGCGTGAACAGGTTCGGGTAGCTCGCCATCGTCCTCGTCTCCGTCGCTTCGCGCGCGCTACGCTAGCGGTCTTGGGCCTCGAAACAAATGACGTTCTGGGTCCTGCCGTCCGTGCAGGACACGGACGACGGTGATGCCAAACGCGGCGCGGACATAGAAGATGACGTGGCTGTGGAACCGGGCGGAACGCACGCCCTCGCCCAGCTCCTCGCGCGGTGGCCCCGATGACGGCCGGCGGGCCAGCTCGCCGAACCGATGTTCGAGCCCGTCGAGATAGGCGAGAGCACGCCCGCTTCCCCAATGCGCGGCCGTGTAGTCGGCGATCGCCTGAAGATCGCTTCGTGCGGCGCGTGAGAGCTCGAATCGGGCCACTAACCGAGGCGTTTGCGCAAGGCCCGAAACGCCCGTGCGCCATCGACCGTCCGCCCGGCCTCGACGTCGCGAAGCCCCACCTGAACGTCACGACGCAAGGTAGCCATCCGGAGCTCCTCGATCTCCTTGTAGTCCTCGGCGGAGACCACGACGGCGACCGGCCGGCCATGCTTCTCGATCGTCACGGGGCCACGCTGGGCCGAATCGAGCAGGGCGCCGAAACGAGTCTTGGCCTCCAGGGCCGTCACGCTCTTCATGGATCGTACCTCGCCGGCTAATCTAGCTAGTTCAGCCGAAATAGGCAATCCTTCAGGTCGGACGCAGGACCGGATGCGCGACTCACTTCGCGGCGGCGCGGCGGGCGCTGATCTCGGCGACGATCTGATCGGCGGCGCGTCATGGCGACTTCTGGATCAGTGGACCTCGAGGTACTCGGTGCGCTCCCAGTCCGTGACGTGGGAGTGGAAGCGCTGAAGCTCGTGACGCTTCATGGCGTTGAAGACCTGGAAGAACTCCTCGCCGAGCGCTTCGCGCATCGCCTTGTCGGCGGCCAGCGCGTCGAGCGCCTCGGGCAGGCGCTGGGGCAGCTTGGGCCAGTTCGGGTCCTCCTCGGCGGTTCCCGTGCTCTGGCCCTTCAGCTTGCTCTTCGCCTTGATCCCGAGCAGGCCGGCCTGAAGCGTCGCCGCGGCGGTCAGGTACGGGTTGCCCATCGCCGAGCCGAGTCGGTTCTCGACATGGGTTCCGTCGTCCCCGGTCGCCTTGACGCGGACCATGGCCGAGCGGTCCTCGACGCCCCACGAGATGTTCGAGGGCGCGAAGGTGTGCGGCCTGATCCGGTGATAGCAGTTGGGCGTCGGGTTCATGATCGGCATCAGCGCGCGGCCGTGATCGATGAGTCCCTGGACGAACGCCTTGCCGACGGCGGAAACCCCGAGCCCGTCCTTGGCGTCGACCATGACGTTCCCGCCGGTCTTCTTGTCCCACAGGCTGACGTGGACGTGGCAGCCGGAGCCCGCCGAATCGCTCCACGGCTTGGCCATGAACGTGGCGAGATAGCCCGCGCGATGGACGAACTCCTTGACCGCGTTCTTGAAGGTGAAGCCGCGGTCGGCGCCGGCGACGCCCCAGTCGGCCTTGTAGTTGATCTCGTACTGCGCGCCGGCGTACTCGCAGTTGTGGGTGATGACGTCGACGCCCATGGTCATCAGGTGGTTGAGCAGGTCGTCGATGAAGGGCGCCCACTGGTTGCGCACATTGTTGAAGATGTGCATCCCCGTGAACAGCGGCTTCATCGTCGCGCGGTCGAGCACGTAGAACTCGAACTCGTGGGCCATGAGGACGCGATAGCCCAGGCGCTCGGCCTCGGCGACCGCCTTGGCGAGCACATACCGCGGCGCGGCGAGCAGCGGCCTTCCGGCGTCCCACTCGGTGTCGCAGATGACCTTGGCGGTGGCGTCGTGCCACGGCACCGGGGTGAGTGTGCCGAAGTCCGGATAGAGTTTCTGGTCGCGGTACTTGACCTCCTCGTTGTAGAGCGTGCCGGAGACCACGTGGCTCGCCGTGTCCAGCGCGATGGCGCCGCCGTAGACGTTGAGCCCGCGCTTGCAGTAGCCCTCGACGTTCTGCGCCGGCACGACCTTGCAGCGCGAGATGCCGTGCAGGTCCGGCAGCTCGAAACGCAGGAACTTGACGCCCGTGCGCTCGAGCCGCTTGCCGAACCGCGCGATCGCCGCGTCGGTCGCGCGAAAGGTCTTCGCCATGCCCCCCTCCCCGTTTCTTGGCTCGCCAGCCTACCCCGCCGCCACCCCCCATCGGCAAGAGCGGGTGCGTCACGTGAGCCGCCACGACGGCCGGCGCCCGTCGAGCCCGACCATGGGCACGCCGGTGATCAGCGCGATGTCGTGGGTCAGCGCGCGCAAATCGTCCGGGTCGAGGTCATGGACCCGGCTCTTGCCGCAGGCGCGCGCGAACAGCTGGATCTCCATGGTCATCGCATTGAGGAAATTGGCGACGCGCTCGGCGCCCTCGTCCGGGTCGAGCCGCGCGACCAGCTTGGGGTCCTGGGTCGTGATGCCCACCGGGCACTTGCCGGTGTGACAGTGGCAGCAGGCGTCGGGCGTCGTGCCCAGCGCCGCGTAGTCCTCGAGGTGGATCGGGCGGTGGCAGTTGAGCGCGATCAGCGCGGCGGTGCCGATGTAGAGCACGTCGGCGCCGAGCGCGATGCACTTCGCGGCGTCCGCCCCGTTGGCGATGCCGCCGCCGACGATCAGCTTGATGTCGTCCTTGAGGCCCATCTCGCGCAGCGCCTCGGCGGCCTCGACGACCGCGGCGACCGTGGGAATCCCGGTGTGGTCGAGCTGGATCATGGGCGAGGCGGCGGTGCCGCCGGTCATGCCGTCGAACACCACCGCGTCGACCCCGGCCTTGGCCGCGAGCTTGACGTCGTCGGCGATGCGCGAGGCGCCGACCTTGACGAAGATCGGAATCCGGTGGTCGGTCGCCTCGCGCAGTTGCTCGAGCTTGGTCGGCAGGTCGTCGGCGCCGAGCCAATCCGGGTGGCGGCACGGGCTGCGCTGATCGACCCCCTTGGGCAGCGAGCGCATCTCGGCGACCTCGTCAGAGACCTTCTGGCCGAGCAGGATGCCCCCGGTGCCCGGCTTGGCGCCCTGGCCGACGACGATCTCGATCGCGTCGGCCTTGCGCAGGTCATAGGGGTTGTAGCCGTAGCGCGACGGCAGGTACTGGTAGACCAGCTTGGCCGAGTTCGAGCGCTCCTCCGGGTGCATGCCGCCGTCGCCGGTGCAGGTCGAGATGCCGCAGCGCGTCGCCGCCTTGCCCAGCGCGCGCTTAGCGTTGACCGAGAGCGCGCCGAAGCTCATGCCCGCGATCATGATCGGCACGTCGAGCGTGAGCGGCTGCTTGCAGCGCCCTTCGCCGATCACGACCTTGGTGTCGCAACGCTCGCGGTAGCCTTCGAGCGCGACGCGGCTGAGCCCCGAGGGCACGAAGGTGAGGTCGTCGAACGATGGCAGGCCGGCGCGCTTGGTCGCCTGGCCGCGGATGAGGTAGCGCCCGACCTCGGCCTTCTCCTGGATCTCGGCGATCTTCGCCGGGGTCCAGACCCCGCTCGGCCTCAGAGTATCTCTTTCCATACCTCGAAGGCCTCCTTCTTGAAGGTCCTGAGCGAGCCGTCGGAGACGAGCTTGCGGAACCCCTTGGGCGCGGGCATGCCATGGCGGTCGAGCAGGGCGCGGATGTCGTCGAGCTCGCCCGGCGCGGGATCGACCTGCTTGAGCCCGTTGCCCTGCTCCTCGATCCGGCCGCCGACGAACACCGCGCCGTCGTAGATCGAATCGGCGAAGGCGCGCGCGGTCGAACCGCACACGATCAGCCGCCCGGTCTGCATCATGAATCCGGTCATGTAACCGGCGTTGCCGCCGATCACGACCTCGCCGCCCTTCATGCCGATCGCGCTGCGCGGGCCCGCGTCGCCCTTGACGATGACCCGGCCGCTCCGGATCGAGGTGGCCGCCGCCGAGGACGCGTTGCCCTCGACCACGACCTCGCCGTTCATCAGGTTCTCGGCGACACCCCAGCCGGCGTCGCCGTGGATCGTCGCCGAGACGTGATCGCAGATGCTGACCGCGTAGTAGCCGACGTCGCCCCGGTAGACGAGCCGGACCGGATCGGTGACGCAGACGCCGAGGTTGTGCCGGCCGTTGGGGTTCAGCAGCTCGATCGCGGCGACGCCCTCGTGCGCGAGCCGGCGCAACGTCGTGTTGATCTCGGTCGTCGTGAGCCTCGCGCAGTCGATCCGCTCGCAGGGCCCCGCCTTGGTCACAGCGGCCATACGAGCACCTGGCGCGCGGCCGGGTCGCGGAACGTTACGTCGGGGCCGAAGCCGTTCGGCAGC
>JBBDQV010000038.1:0-10549 GCA_040905845.1 Alphaproteobacteria bacterium
GTTACGCTACATCCGCCAACCCAAAATACGCCCCCTCATGAATAATCCAGGCTAGCCGAGCCGGTCGAGAGCGGCGCCGTAGGCCGACGCGCCGAGCACCCGCACCGCGTGGTAGTGGGTCAGCACGACGTACTTGATCGGCTTGTCGGTCACGCGGCGGACGTGCTTGACGATGCGCCGCGCCATGACCGGCGTCGCCTGGGTGTCGATCACCATGACCGCGTCGTCGCCGACGATCACGCCGGTGTTGGGGTCGCCCTCGGCGGTGAACGCGTAAAGCTCGGCCCCGATCGCGGCGAAGGATTCCTTCTTGTCCGCCGTGTCGGCGACCGAGGCGAGCGGGGCGGTCATGCGGGCCCTGCGTAGCGTTCCACGCGCTGCTCGATCGCGCCGAAGATGGACTTGCCGACTAAGTCCATCATCTCGATGCGCACGCGGTCGCCGAAGCGCATGAAGGGAGTCGTGGCCGTGCCCGCCCGGATCGTTTCGACGACGCGCATCTCGGCGATGCACGAGGTGCCGGCCCCGCCCTCGGCGATCGGCTTGCCCGGCCCGCCGTCCGGTCCCTTGTTCGAGATCGTGCCCGAACCGACGATCGTCCCGGCGCCGAGCGGGCGGGTCTTCGCCGCGTGGGCGATCAGGACAGGGAAGTCGAACGTCATGTCGACGCCGGCGTCCGGCCGGCCAAAGGCCACGCCGTTGACGTGGCTCAGGAGCGGCAGATGCACCGTGCCGCCGTCCCACGCGCGACCCAACTCGTCGGGCGTAATGGCGACGGGCGAGAACGCGCTCGACGGCTTGCCGTGAAGAAACCCGAAGCCCTTGGCGAGCTCAGCCGGGATCAAGTTTCTGAGGCTCACGTCGTTGACCAGCATCAGCAGCGCGATGTGCGGGCGCGCGTCGGCCGGCGCGACGGCCATGGGCACGTCGTCGGTGACGACCGCGACCTCGGCCTCGAAGTCGATGCCCCATGCCTCGTCGGCCAGCATGATCGGCTCGCGCGGGCCGAGAAAGGCGTCCGAGCCGCCCTGGTACATGAGCGGGTCGGTCCACAAGCTCGCCGGCAGCTCGGCGCCGCGTGCCTTGCGCACCAGCTCGACGTGATTGACGTAGGCCGAGCCGTCGATCCACTGGTAGGCGCGCGGCAGGGGCGAAAGGCAAGCGGCCTGGTCGAACGGCCGGCTCGCGCTGTCGCCGCGTGCGAGGCTTTCCGCCAGCTCGCGCAGCCTGGGCGCGGCGCGCGCCCAGTCGTCGAGCGCGGCCTGGAGCGTGCGCGCGATCCCGTCGGCGGGGACGCAGTGCTCGAGGTCGCCCGAGACCACGACCAGCGCGCCGTCGCGCGTGCCGTCGCTGAGCGTCGCGAGCTTCACGGCCCGACGGCCTGCCAGCTATCGGCGTAACCCGCGAGCTCGACGCGCTCGAGCCCGGCGCCGACCTCGAGCGCATCGCGCGCGTCGATCATCACGGCGATCTCGTCGGTCGCCGGCTTCTTCTGCGCCAGCATGTTCTTCAGCGCCTTCGGGTGCGGGCCGTGGGTGACGCCACACGGGTGGAACGTCAGCATGCCAGCCTTGATGTTGTCGCGGCTGAAGAAATCGCCCGCGTGGTAGAACAGCACCTCGTCGTAGTCGTCGTTGTTGTGGAAAAAGGGCACCTTGAGCGCGTCCGGGTCGGTCTCGAACGGGCGCGGCACGAAGGTGCAGACGACGAACCGGTTGCCGACGAAGGTCGTGTGCGCCGACGGCGGCACGTGGTAGCGGTGGCTCATCAGGGGCCGGATGTCGCGCACGTTGAGCCTGACCGGAGCGAGGTCGCCCTTCCAGCCGACCGCGTCGAGCGGGTTGTAGGGAAAGGTCACGGTCGACAGCGCGCCGCGGCGCTTGACGACGACCCGCCATGGCGCCTCGTCCTGCTGGCCGAGAAAGTCGTCGTCGATCGCGGGCACATCGAGCACCGCCGGGTCGAAGATGGCGTGGGGCCCGACCAGGCCCTTCTCGGGCAACGTGTAGGACGCGTTGGTGCACTCGACGAGCAGCACCGTCATCGGCACGGCGGGCGAAATCCGCCACATCGTCGAGCGCGGCAGCACGACGTAGTCGCCCGGCTCGAGCGACAGATGACCGTAATCGCAGAAGAGCTCGCCCGCGCCCTGGTGCACGAACACGAGCTCGTCGCCGTCGGCGTTGCGGACGAGATGGTCCATCGCAGTCGTCGTCGACCAGTGCCGAAGGCGCAGCGCGCCGTTGGCGAGGACCTCGCTCGCGGCCCACGGCGTCGCGGTCACGGCGTCGAGGCGCGCCAGGTCGAATGCCCGCGGCCGCAGCGGGCCGTCCCAGCCGGACCACCCGGTCGGCGGGTGACGATGGTACATGTGCGTCGCGGGGCCGAAGAAACCCTCGCGCCCGAGCTCGCGCTCGTAGGTGCCGACGGGCAGGTTCGCATGGGCTTGGCGAGACGTCTGGCCTTCCCGCAGCGGCATGGCGATCGGGCGGCGCATGGGCGGGCTCCACATCCGGGGCAACGTGCGCTCGATAGGGTGATAGTTGCAGTTGCAACTAATGTCAAGCTGTCCGATCATGGCCCGGAACCACGCTGGCGCGGACCATGAACGAACGAGCCAAGGCGTTCTACCTGGGCGACTTCCTGCCCTACCGGCTGTCCGTCGTGACCAACCGGATCAGCCGCGCGTTCGCGGGGCGCTACGCCTCGGCCTTCGGGCTGAGCATCCCCGAATGGCGCGTCATGGCGGTGCTCGGGAGCTTCGCGCCGCTGACCGCGAACCAGGTCGCCGAGCTAACCGCCATGGACAAGACCAAGGTGAGCCGCGCCGTCGCGCGCCTCGCCAGGGCGGGCCACCTGAAACGCGCCGCGAACCCCGGGGACCGGCGCTCCAGCCGACTCGCGCTCACGGCGAAGGGTCGCGGCACCCATGGCCGCATCGTCCCGTTGGCGCGCATGCTCGAGGCGGAGCTCGTCGCGGCGCTCGCGCCCGGCGAACGCGCCCGGCTCGACGCGGCCCTTGACAAGCTCGACGCGTGGGCGAGCCGCGCCGGATCGCACTTTGAAAGGAGAGACGCATGCGCTGGAGCCGAACCCTGAACGTCGTCGACTGCCACTGCGAGGGCGAGATCGGCAAGGTCGTCGTGGGCGGCATGGGTCGCGTCCCCGGCAGGACCATGTTCGACAAGCGGCTTTACCTCGAACGGAACGCGGACAACATCCGCAAGCTCCTGCTGTTCGAGCCGCGCGGCGCCGTTTGGCACAACGCGAACATCGTGCTGCCGTCGGAGGACCCCGGCGTTGACATGGGGTTCGTCATCATGGAATCAACCGAGTACCCGGCGATGTCGGGCTCCAACACCATCTGCGTCGCGACCGTGCTGCTCGAGACCGGCATGGTGCCCATGACGGAACCGGTCACCCGCCTGGTCCTCGAATCGCCGGGCGGGCTGATCAAGGTCGAGTGCCGGTGCCAGGACGGCAAGGTCACCAGCGTGCGCTTCGTCAACCAGCCGGCCTTCGTCTATCACCTCCAAGAGCCGATCGAGGTCGAGGGCCTGGGCACGCTCGTCGTCGATGTCGCCTATGGCGGCATGACCTACGCCATGGTCGACGCGCGCGGCCTCGGCCTGTCGCTCGCGCCCGACGAGGCGCGCCATCTGTGCGAGCTCGGCCAGCGCATCAAGAGCGCGGCGGCCGAGCAGCTCGAGGTGTCGCACCCCCTGAACCCGCTCATCCCGGGCATCACCATAACCGAGTTCATGGGGCCCCTGGAGCGGCGCGAGGGGCATCTGTTCGCGCGCAACGTCGTGATCGTGTCGCCCGGGCGCTGCGATCGCTCGCCGTGCGGCACGGGAACCTCGGCGCGCCTCGCGCTGATGCACCGCAAGGGCGAGATCGAGGCGGGCGAGACCTTCATCCACGAATCGATCATCGGGTCCCGGTTCGTGAACACGATCGAGGGGCTTACCACGGTCGGCGCTTACCCGGCCGTCGTCCCGAGCATCGCCGGCCAAGCCTGGATCACCGGGCTCAATCAGATCGGGCTCGACCCGACCGATCCGTTCCCCAACGGCTTCACCTTGACCGACACCTGGATGCAGGCGCTGGGCTGATCGCGACCGTCGCCACGGCCGCCCTAGTCAGGGGGCTCGCTCGTCATGCCGAAGGCGTGGCGGTGGATATGCTGCTGCACCTCGCGCAGATGGTTGTACATGGCCTTGGCCGCGCGCTCGCCGTCCCGGGCCGCGACGGCGGCCGCGATCTCGGCATGAAACTCGGCGAAGGTCGCTTGGCGCCTGAAGCAGCGGCCGTTCTCGCCCAGCCGCTGCCAGCCGACGTAGTGCCGGCTCTCCGACACGGCGTCGAAGACCGCCATGAAGAGCGCGTTGCGCGAAGCCTCGACGATGGCGCGGTGAAAGGCCGCGTCGGCCCGCTCGTACGCCTCCGCGCCCTTGGCGTCGCGCGTCTCGGCGGCCAGATGCGCGAGCCCGCGGATCTCGCGGGGCGAAGCCCGCACCGCGGCGAGCCGCGCCACGATGGGCTCGAGCGCGAGGCGCAGTTCGATCACTTCGGGCGGACTGGTGTGTTCGGCGATCTGGTCGAGCGTCACCGCGGCGCCCCTGGCCGGACGGACGAAGGTGCCCCGTCCCTGCTCGCGCGTGACGCGGCCTTCGCGTTCAAGCACCTCGAGCGCGCTGCGCAGGGAGCGGCGCCCGATGCCGAGCTCGTCGGCGAGCCGGCGCTCGGGCGGCAGGCGGCCGCCCGAGGCCAACGCGCCCTGCTCCAGGAGGCCGCGCAGCCTGGTCACCGTGTTGTGCAGGTGGGTCAAGCCCGCCACCCCTTCGGGAGCCTAGAGGTCCCGAACGGCCTGATACCATTTCTGATAATTGGTTGCAACAAGGTTCACCGTCACGGTGCCTTGGCGTTCACACCCCATGTCGAGACTCGTCCTGCTCCCAGAGGCCGGTGACGGCATGATTGCGGGAGAATCCGGCCTCTTTTCACGACGACCGTTGGCGAGGGCGCGATATCGAGGCGACACCGGGATGCGACTTGCTTGACCATTGGTGCGTGGTGACGCTAGGTTCTCGCTCACTACGCTCGCGCGGGTGAACCAAAGGCTCGGCAGGAAGGACGCCCGCCATGAGCGGAAGGACGGACATCGCCGGTGTTGATCGCCAGGGCGCGCTGGATCAACTCCACGCCGACGTCTTTCGCCACAACATGGCGCCCTTCTGGGCGATCGATGCCCGCGCGAAGAACGACGAGGATCGGCAGGTCCGCGACGACAAGAAGGCGGTGCCCTTCGTCTGGAGCTACGCCGCGGACATCGAGCCGCTGCTCCAGCGTTCGGCCGAGCTGATCGGCACCGAGGCGTCCGAGCGACGGTCGCTCATCCTGGTCAATCCAGGCCTGGCGCCGCGCCGTGCCAGCGTCACCACGATGTACACGGCGTACCGCCTCAATGACCCGCGCGAGATCATGCCGCCGCATCGCCATTCGCCGAACGCGATCCGCTTCGGCCTCACGGGCGAGGCGAACTTCACGGGTGTCGAGGGCGAGAACATCGTGTTCGGACCCGGTGACATGGTGCTGACGCCCCACGACACGTGGCACAACCACGGCAACAAGGGCGACGAGCCGGCGATCAATCTCTCGGTGCTCGATCTGCCGCTGGCCGAGCAGCTCAACGCCATTTACTTCGAGCACGACTACCACGAGGTCGAGCACGGCGAGCGGATGAAGAAGCAGGTGCAAGCCGAGCGATTTCCGTCGGACTATTCGCAGCGCGCCTATGGCACGGGCGGCTTTCACCCACGGTTCCTGTCGCACCAGCGCGGCACGGGCGCCGCTTCGCCCATGTACGTCTATCGCTACGACGCGATGCGCTCGCTCCTCGAGCGGTTCCGTGACTGGGACGGCGACCCTTACGAGGCGCTGATGATCGAATACGTCGACCCGACCACGGGCGGGCCGGTGTTCCGGACCACCACCTTCTTCATGCAGATGCTGCGCCCGGGCGAGCGGACGCTGCCCTCGAAGCAAAACGCGAGCCTGCTGGTCGCGCCGTTCGAAGGGAAAGGCCATTCGATCGTCGACGGGCAGCGCCTGGATTGGGCGCCCTTCGACACGCTGGCGGTGCCGGGCGGGTCCTGGTGCCAGCACGTCAACGGCTCGGACGGCGCGCCGGCGATCCTGTTCGTCGCCTCCGACGAGCCTACGCTCAAGGCACTGGCGTTCTACCAGAAGCACGGCAAGACCGCGTCGGGCGAGATCGTACGGCTGGGATGACGAGTGTGGCGCGCGCGCGGAACTGTTCGCTGCTTGCCCACATCGACTGCCCTGGCGGCGGCCAGGTCTGGGTCGATGGCACCATGCTCTTCGTCGGCCACATGCGCCATCCCAGCGGCACGTCCATCTACGACGTGGCGGATCCCAAGACGCCGCGGCTGCTCGCGCGTCTGGATGTGCCGCCGGGCTGGCATTCCCACAAGGTGCGCGTTGCGAACGACATCATGATCGTGAACCATGAGCGCCAGGGCGCCGATGGGGCGCCCGAGTTCGGCGGCGGGCTCGGCATCCACGACGTCTCCGATCCGGCCAAGCCGCGCCAGATCGGCAAGTGGCGCACCGCCGGCAAGGGCGTTCATCGCTACGATTTCGACGGCCGCTACGCGTACGTCTCGCCGACCGTCGAAGGCTACGTCGGCAACATCGTCATGATCCTCGACCTCGAAAATCCCGCCAATCCCGAGGAAGTCGGCCGTTGGTGGATTCCCGGCCAGTGGAAGGCGGGCGGCGAGGCCTATCCATGGGACAACTGGACGCCGCCCCGCTGTCACCATCCCTTGCGCCAGGGGGACCGGCTCTACGTCAGCTATTGGCATCATGGCTTCTTCATTCTCGACATTTCCGACATGACGAAGCCGAAGGCCGTCAGCGGCCTCAACACCTCGCCGCTCTATCCGCACCCGACGCACACATGCCTGGTCATGCCGACGCCGCTGAAGGGCCGCAGGATCATGGTGGTCGCCGACGAGGATGTCGCGAAGCTGTGGCCGGCGCCGCCGGCCTTCGCTTGGATCTATGACATCACCGTGGAACGCATGCCGACACCGATCGCCACTTGGCAGGTCGAAGGGCTCGACGCCGACGGCAGTCCGCAGCCGGCGATGATGGGCTGCCACCAGCCGTCCGAGCGGTTCAACGGCACCATCGTCCCGTTCGCCTGGTTCGCCAAGGGGCTGCGCCTGCTCGACATCCAGGATCCCTTCGCGCCCAAGGAGGTCGGCTACTTCGAGCCCGAGCCGCCGGCCGGGTTCCCGCTCGCCTCGTCCAACGACGTGACGACGGACACGCGGGGCCTGATCTATCTCGTCGACCGGCAGCGTGGCGTGGACATCATCGAGACCTCGGCATGGTGAACGACATGAGCGACGTGATCCAACCCATAGGCAAGAGGAACCCCAACTTGCCCTTCCACCCGGCGGTCAGGGCCGGCGACTTCATCTTTGTTTCCGGCCAGGTGGCGAAGGACGACAAAGGGACCATGCGCGTCGGCAACATCGAGGAGGAAACGCGCTGGACGCTGGACTCCGTGCGCCGCGTGCTCGAGGACGCGGGCGCCGATCTATCGGACGTCGTGCGCATGACGGTCTATCTGGAGGACGCGCGCGACTTCGGCCGCTACAACCGCGTCTTCGCCGAGTACTTCCCGGAAGGGCGCCTGGCGCGCACGACGGTGGAAGCACGGGCCGTGATCTCTTGTAAGATCGAGATCGACGCGGTCGCGTACAAGCCGCTCGCCCGCTAGCCGAGGAAGGGTCGACGATGATTCGTCTGCTGGGCCGCGCCACGTCGGGCAACGTGCAGAAGGTGATCTTCCTGCTGGAGGAGATGGGCCTGTCCTATCGGCGGGAAGACTATGGCCGCCAATTCAACAACACCGGCGGCGACTACCTGAGGCTCAACCCCAACGGCAAGGTCCCGACCCTGATCGACGACGAGACGGTGGTCTGGGAATCGAACACGATCCTGCGCTATCTCGCCGGCAAGCACCGGAGCCCGCTCTACCCGCCAGACCCGGCCAAGCGCAGCGACGTCGAGCGTTGGATGGATTGGCTCCTGGCCACGCTGAACCCGCCCTATCTCGGACTCTTCAAGGAGGCGAAAAAGTCGCCGGCCGAGCGCGCTCCCTCGTGGACCGCCGACGCCAAGGACATGGCGGCGCAGCTCCAGCTTCTTAACGACCACGTCGCCGAACGTCCCTACATGTCCGGCGCCGAGATAACCTTGGCCGACGTCGCGCTGGCGCCGATCGTCGCGCGTTGCCTCGGGTTCCCGATCGAGCTGCCGGCCTTGCCGAACCTCAAGGCCTGGTACGGGAGACTGGCGGCACGCCCCGCCTTCAAGAAGGCAACCGCCTGATCATGCGGACGGACAAGGGAGGAAGGTGACATCATGAAAGCAGCCGTCGTCGGTCTCGGCACCATGGGCCCCGGCATCGCCGCGACGCTGGCGCGCGGGGGCATGGACGTCAGCGCCTTTGACGTCAGCGCCGATCAGTGCGCCAAGGCGCCTGCGCTGATGCAGCAGGCGATGGGCGTGCTCGGCGCGCTCGGCGTGCCCGACAACGGCAACGGCAAGGTGCCGAAGGTCTCGGGAAGTCTCGCCGAATCCTGCAAGGACGCGGCGTTGGTGGTGGAGACCGTACCCGAGAAACTCGATATCAAAGCCGCGACCTTCAAGGACGTCGACGGCCTCGTCGGCAAGGACTGCGTCATCGCGTCCAACACCTCGGGCATACCCATCACCAAGCTCCAGGCCAACGTCTCCAATCCTGGCCGCGTCGTTGGCATGCACTGGTCGAACCCGGCGCACGTCATCCCGATGATCGAGGTCATCGCCGGCAAGGAGACCACGCCCGCCACGGTCGAGTGGATGTGCAAGGCGATCAAGGACCTGGGCCTGCTGCCCGTGGTGGTGCGAAGGGACGTGCCCGGATTCGTGGAGAACCGCATCCTTTACGCGCTCTTGCGCGAATGCGTCGACCTGGTGGAGCAGGGCGTGATCGACGCCGAAGGGCTCGACACGTGCGTATCGTGGGGCATCGGCTACAAGCTGTCCGTCATCGGCCCGATGGCGCTGCTCGACATGGCCGGTCTCGACATCTACCAGGCGGTCGGCGGCTATCTGAACAAGGATCTCAGCAACCGCGGCGACGTGGCGCCGTACGTCACCAAGCGCACCGCCGCCGGCAGGCTCGGCATGAAAACGGGCGGCGGCATCTTCGACTACACGCCCGAGCAGGTGAATGATCTGCGCGCGCGCCGCGCGAAAAAGCTTGTCGCGGTTCGCAAGGCGCTGGAAACGTGAGTGACCGTCGCCCCATGGGGGGCGGCGAGCGAGTACGGGACCGGCAGGGCGCCTCGGTTCGGCCGGACCGGAAACAGGACCAAGGGAGGTAGGGACGTCATGTATCGCCATTCGCTCTTACGGCTCACGTCGGCGGCCGTCGTGTTCGCCGGCGCGTTTTCTCTCGCCTCGGCTGGCAACGCGGCCGACGTGAAGAGCATCGCGGTCCTGGTGCCGGAAGCCGGCACCGATTTCGGCTGGAACCAGCAAGGCGTGGACGCCGCCCGCGCGGTCGCGGAGAAGTACGGTCTCGAGTTCATGCCGGCCGAAGGCCTCGGCTACGGCGACGTGCATCCAACCTTGCGTGAGTTGGCCTCCGACGGCGCGAGTCTCATGATCGCGCATGCCTCGGGCTACAACACGGCGGCGCCGGAGGTGGCGGAGGAAACCGGCGTGCCGGTGGCGATCGTCGATCGTCCCGACGCGCTGAAGGCCGGACTCATCGCGGATTACACGGTCTCGGGGCACGAAGGCGCCTACCTGGCCGGCATTCTGGCGGGAAGGATGACCCGCACGGGCACCGTGGGCATCGTGGTCTCGGGCGAACCGCCGTCATGGAACTCGCAGTCCGCCGCCTTCGCCCAAGGCGCCAAGGCGACCAAGAGCGACGTCAAGATCGTCTACGCGGTCATCGGCCCGGCCGCCTATTCGGATGCGGCGGGCGGCAAGCGCGTCACGGAATCGGTCATCGCGGCGGGAGCCGACATCGTCTTCGGGCAGGGCGACGGCTCGTCCTTCGGCATGATCGAAGCCGTGGAGAACACCAAGGCGACCGACGGCGGCGACGCGTGGTTCATCGACGTCATCGGCGACAAGACCTCGATCGACAAGGGTCATCTGCTGTCCTCGGTCGTGTGGAACCTGGTGCCCGTCTACAGCCAGATGGTCGAGGACCTGAAGGCCGACACCTTCGGTACCCACGCCTATTCGATCGGGCTCAAGGACGACTCGGTCCAGCTCCTCAAGACCGCGCACATCCCCGACGACGTGTGGACCGAGGTGATGGCCGCGCGTCAGCAGATCGTCGATGGCGCGATGACGGTCGCGCCGGTTTGGGACGCGGCGGACGTGCGTGCGCTGATGACCTCGGTCGAAGAACCGGCCGAGTAGGCGCGGTACGGCGCGGGCCCCG
>JBBDQV010000039.1:0-10459 GCA_040905845.1 Alphaproteobacteria bacterium
ACCCGGACAGGTACTCCATGTTCGCTTCCGAGGTGACGAGCAGGGCGTCGAGCCCGGCCTCGGTCATCAGCGCTCGGGTCCGCTCGACCCGGCGCTCGAACTCCGCGCGGGTGAACGGCGCGAGCTCGCGGCTCTTGATCCCCATGATTCCCCCTCCGGCATGACCCAGACTAGTCTAGGAGAGAGCCATGCCGCGCGCGACTGCGAACCGAGCGATGCCGAGCCCCGTCGTCGAGGACCAATCCGAGACAATCGCGATGCTAGCCGATCCGGCGAGCCACGGCGGCGCCGAGGTCGAGCGGATCGAGACCCATGCCAGCATCGTCGTCCTGGCGGGCGACTGCGCCTACAAGCTGAAGCGCGCCGTCCACTTCCCGTTCCTCGACTATGGCACGGTCGCGAGGCGCAAGCGCGCGTGCCGGGACGAGGTCGCGCTCAACCGTCGCACCGCGCCGACGCTCTATCGCGGCGTCGCCCCGATCGTCCGGCGCGGCAAGCTTCGGCTCGGCGCGCTCGGCGAGGACCCGGCGGATGCCGTCGACTGGGTCGTCGTCATGTGCCGCTTCGATCAGGCGACGCTGTTCGACCGACTGGCCGAGGGCGGTCGGCTGACCCGCGACCTGGTCGAGCGAGCCGCGAACGCGGTCGCCCGGTTTCATGGCGCGGCCGAACGGCGCTTCGGGGCCGACGGGACATCGACCCTCGCCTGGGTCATCGACGATAACGTGGCCGAGCTCGGCGACGAGGCCTTGCTCGCCGGCAAAGTCGATCGGCTGGCGCGACTCTGCCGCGCCGCGCTGGAGCGCAACCGTGCCCTGCTCGATGCGCGCTCCCGGGCCGGGTTCGTGCGCGTCTGCCACGGCGACCTGCATCTCCGGAACCTGTGCATGATCGACGGCGAGCCGACGGCGTTCGACGCCATCGAGTTCAACGAACGGCTGACCGTCATCGACGTCTTCTACGACCTCGCCTTCCTGCTCATGGACCTCGAGCACCGCTCGCTGCGCGACCTCGCCAACGCGGCGCTCAACCGCTGGCTCGACGCGACCGACGACGTCGAAGGGCTTGCGCTCCTGCCGCTGTTCCTCGGCTTGCGCGCCGCCGTGCGGGCCAAGGTCGGCGCCGTGTCCGCGCGCCTCACCGGCAAGCCCTCGACCGAGCCGGCGGCGTATCTCGACCTGGCGCTCGGCTTCCTCGAGCCCGCCGCGCCTGTCCTGGTCGCGATCGGCGGCCTGTCGGGAACCGGCAAATCGACGCTCGCGCGCGCCCTCGCTCCGGCGATCGGGCCAGCACCGGGTGCGCTGCTCACCCGCAGCGATGTCGTGCGCAAGCGCCTGTTCGGCGTCGCCGAGACCGAGCCGCTGCCCCATGCGGCCTACGCCGCCGAGGCGACCACGCGGGTCTACGGGGTGGTTCGCGCCCGGACCGACCGGGCGATCCGGGCCGGGCACGGCGCGATCGCCGACGCGGTCCACGCAAGGCCAGAGGAACGGGCCGCGATCGAGGCTGTCGCACGCGATGCCGGCGCGCGCTTCATCGGGCTGTGGCTCGAAGCGCCCGAGCCGACGCTGATCGAGCGGGTCGAAACCCGGCGCGGCGACGCCTCGGATGCCGGCGCCGGCGTCGTGCGGGCGCAACTCGCTTACGACGTGGGCGCGATCGGATGGCACAGGCTCGACGCCAACGTCGAGCCCGAGCGCACGCTCGCGCTCGCGCTCGTCGCGGCGGGGGCCTGACGGGGAGGACGCGATGCGCGCCCTGGCGCGCGGCCGGGGCGGCCGTGTAGGCTCGCTTCATGAACGACTGCGACGTCCTCGTCATCGGCGGCGGGATCGCCGGCGCCGCCGCGGCCTACCATCTGGCCAGGCGCGCCCGGACGGTCGTGGTCGAGCGCGAGGAGGCGCCTGGCTACCATTCAACGGGCCGTTCGGCCGCGATGTTCACCGAGACCTACGGGCCGCCCGCGATCCGTCGGCTGACCGCGGCGAGCGGGCCGTTCCTGCGCGCGCCGCCCGCGGGCTTCACCGAGGTGCCGTTGCTGCGGCGGCGCGGCGTCCTGTTCCTCGCGCGGCCCAACCAAGCGGCCATGCTCGACCAGCACGAGGCGTGGGCGCGCTCGACCGGCGCGCGCGTCGAGCGGCTCGACGCCGACGCCATGGTCCGCTTGGTGCCGGCGCTCCGGCGCGACTACGTCGGCCAGGGCATGATCGAGCCCGACGCGAGCGACATCGACGTGGCGGCGCTCCATCAGGGCTTCCTGCGCGGCTTCAAGGCGCGCGGCGGTCGGGTGGTGGTCGATGCCGAGGTTCGCGCGCTCGAACGCCATGGCGATCGCTGGCGCGCGACGACCAAGGCCGGGGCGTTCGAGGCGACGACCGTGGTGAACGCGGCGGGCGCCTGGGCCGACGAGATCGCCGAGCTGGCCGGACTGCGCCGCCTCGGGCTCGTGCCCAAGCGGCGCACCGCCTTCACCTTCGATCCGCCCGCCGGGCTGGATGCGCGCGCCTGGCCGCTCTGCTTCGACGTCGACGAGCAGTTCTACTTCAAGCCCGACGCCGGGCGGATTCTGGGCAGCCTGGCCGACGAGACCCCGTCGCCACCGTGCGACGCCCAGCCCGAGGACATCGACGTGGCGACCGCCGCCGAGCGCATCGAGACCGCGACCACCCTCGCGATCCGCCGCCTGGCGCGCAAGTGGGCCGGGCTGCGCAGCTTCTTCAAGGACAAGACCCCCGTGGTCGGGCCCGACCCGGCCGAGCCCGGCTTCGTCTGGTGCGCGGGCCAGGGCGGCTACGGCATCCAGACCTCGCCCGCGCTCGGCGCCCTGGTCGCCGCGTTCGCGCTCGGCGAACCGGAGCCGGCGTTCATCGACGCGACCGGGCTCGGCGCCGCCGACGTCGCGCCGGCGCGCCTTGCCGCCTGAGCCGGCGGACGAGCACCATGCCCGCGAGCACGATCCAGACCCCGGCCGTGGTCGTCGATCGCCCACGGCTCGAAGCCAACCTTCGCCGCATCCAGGCGATCGCCGCGGCCAACGGCGTCGGCCTGCGTCCCCACATCAAGACCCACAAATGCATCGAGATCGCGCGGCTCCAGCTCGCCGGCGGCGCCGTTGGTCTGACCTGCTCGAAGCCGGACGAGGCGGCCGTGTTCATCGCCGACGGGGCGCCTTCGGTCACCGTCGCCTACCCGCTGGTCGAGCCTGAGCGGCCGGCGCGGCTGATGGTGCTCGCCCGCGAGCACCGCTGCGAGCTCCGCTTCATCGTCGACGGCGAGGCGGGCGTCGAGGCGATCGGCGCGGCCGCGGTGCGCGAAGGCCGCGAAACTGGCGTGTTCGTCAAGATCGACGTCGGGTTGCACCGCGTCGGGCTGGCCGAGGACGACCCGCGGCTCGTCCCGCTCGCGCGCCGCGTCGCGGGAACCCGCCACCTGAGGTTCCAGGGTCTGCTCGCCCACGCCGGGCACGCCTACGGCGCCGGCAACGCGGCCGGGGTGCGCGGCGTGGCGCGCGAGGAGGCGGCGATTCTCGGCCGCGTGCGCGAACGCCTCGGCGCGGCCGGCGTCGCCGTTGCCGAGGTCTCGGTCGGTTCGACGCCGACCGCGCTCGCCTCGGACGCCTACGACGGCATCACCGAGATGCGCCCCGGCAACTACGTTTTCCTCGACATGACGCCGGTGCGCCTGGGCCTGGCCGGCCTCGACGACGTGGCGCTCCACGTTTTGGCCACGATCGTCAGCATCAATGACGACATGGCGATCATCGACGCGGGCTCGAAAGTTCTCAGTTCCGATCTCGGCGCGCACGGCTCGGGCGCGGGCGGCTACGGCGTCGCGTTCCCGGACGAAGGACCCTTCGCGGCCGGGGACGGCTTGCCGGTGGTCCGGCTTTCGGAGGAGCACGGGTTCGTCGCGCGCCGGGGCAAGGCGCTCGCGGTCGGCCAGCGGCTCCGTGTCGTGCCGAACCACTCCTGTCCCGTCGCCAACCTGGCCGACGAGCTGATCGTCACCGCGCCCGGCGCGGCGCCGGAGATCTGGCGCGTCGCGGCGCGCGGCAAGGTCCATTGACGAGAACGGCCATGAGGCGCGTCGCGCTCGCGGTCGTGCTCGCCCTCGCCGCCCCGGCGTCGGCGCAGGAGTTCGTGCTGCCCGAGGGCTTCGCCCGGTATGACGAGCAGCTCGCCGAGCCTGGCCTGAGCTATATGTTCACCGTGCGCCCCGCCGCGGGCGCGTTCGCCGAGCTCAGCGCCATCCGGGTGAGCGAGCTCGAGACGCCGACCGATGATGCCGACGCCTGGCTCAAGGGCCGGCTCAGCGCGGATGTCGGCGACCCCGGCGCCGCCGAGGGCCTGTTCACCAGCCCGGACAGCCCGTTCGCCGACCCGGCGTTCGATTCGCTGCGGCGCGCGCTGCCCGAGGTGTTCGCCGAGATCCAGTCGCTCGCCGAGCTGCCGCTCAAGTTCTGCGACGGGCCGCAGACCGGTTACAACGCCTCGGGCGCCTATCGCGAGCTGAGCTGCGCCTTCAGCGTCGGACCCCTGCGCCAGTTCCTGGTGCTGCGCCTGCAGGACGCGGGCGGCCGGAGCTACTTCACCGAGATCAGGACGATGAACGAGCGCCGGCTGCGCCACCTGCTCGCCATCGCCGATACCTTCGCCGCCGGAGCGATCTAGACGCGGACGCCGCGCGATGCCCCATCGCAACCGGGTGACGCCGTTCGGTACGATCGAGGCCGTGGCGGAACGCGGTACCCTGATGGGCAACCGCGGCATCCTGCACGACGCGCACGGGGAGCTCGGGCCGGCGTTGTGGCGGCACCCGCACTGGGTCGCGTGCGCCCTCGCCTTCAAGGACCATCACCGCGAGGTCCTGCAACCGGGCACGTGGACCGAGCTCTTCTTCCTCGACGAGGCGGTCAGCTTCGCCGCCGGCCATCGCCCGTGCGCCTTTTGCCGGCGCGCCGACTACCGGCGTTTCGTCGCGGCGTGGCGCCGCGCCCAGGGTCTGACGGAGGATGCGTCGCTCGGCTTCAGCGACATCGACCGCGCGCTGCACGAGGCTCGCGTCGTGCCGCGCCGGCGCGAGCAGCGGCGCTGGCCGGCCGTGCTCGGCGATCTTCCGACAGGCAGCTTCGTCAGCCGCTCCGTACGCCTGGGCGAGGCATGGCTCGTCGCGGACGGCAAAGTCTTGCGCTGGAGCCACGCGGGCTACGACCGGTCCGTGACGATCGATGCGAAGGAAAACGTCTCCGTGCTGACGCCGGCACCGACGGTCGCGGCGTTTGAGGCCGGGTACGCCCCGATGTTGCACCCGACGGCGCAAGGGTTGCTCGCGTCCGTCCGAGGCCACGTTACTTCACGAACCAGCCGCCGCCGGCGTCCATGGCGTACTGGCCCTCGGGCGTGCGCTCGATGAGCTGGGCGCCCGCGACCGCCTGGACCTGCTCGATGGTCGAGTTGTTCTCGGCGGCGATCGCGGCGTAGCGATCGAGGCGCTGGCGGTTGACCGCGTCGACCAGGGCCTGGAGGTCGAGGCCTGCGCTGGAATCGACGATGCCGACCAGGCCATCGGGCCGCTCGCCGATCTGCCCGGCGGCCTTGGCCTGATCGAGGCTCATCTGGGCCACGGCCGGGCCGGCGCCGAGCGCGAGCGCCAGGACGAGGGTGGTGAGAATGCGGAAGAGCGCGGTCATGGCGTCGTCTCCGTGGGTACGCCGAAGATGTCCGGGTCGGTCGCGAACGCCTGCTCCAGATCGCGCTCGATCTTGATCCGGACTTCCTGCTCGATCTTGATGTTGAGATTGATCTCGATCGGCTTGTCGGGCGCCTCGATCTTGACGGTCGGCTGGCACGCGCCGACCCCCAAGAGCACGAGCGCGATGGCGCGCCGCCGCGTCGATCCTGTCGCCGTCATGGTCCCTCCCCGCCGAAACTTTCGAGCCGTTCGCGCACGGTCTCGGGAATGCGGTAACCGGCCAGCCCGCGCCGGAGCAAAGTATCGAGCGCCCCGGACAGGTTCACGTTCAGCGCCACGGGATAACCCTCGTAGAGGTCCGGATTGCGTCCCATCAGCCTGAGCCCGACCGTCGTCTCGCCGCCGGCCGCGCCGGCCAATGTCATGGCGAGCGAGTCATAGTGGAAGTTCGCGAGCGCGTCCAACAACAGGGTCGTCCCGGCCTCATCGGAATCGAGCACGCCCGTTCCGGCCGGCGGAGCGTAGCGCAGGATGCCGGGCCCGGTCGTCTCGAGCACGCCATCCTCGATGGCGACCGTGGCGAAACCGAGGCGGAGCGGCAACCGGCCGGCGAGAACGCCGGTGCCTTCGAGCCCGTCGACCTCGGTGAGCGCGAGGATGGCGCCGAGGTCGAGGCCGCGCACCCCGAGGGTCACGCGCCACTCCCGCTGGCCGAGGTCGGCGGTGAAGGGCTCGGCGAAGACCAGGCCCTCGGCCCACCGCCACTCGGCGCGCTCGACTTGAAGCATGCCGTCGCGCGCCAGGCCGAACGCGACGATGCCGTTGACGAGCGGCACGCCGATGTCGAGCAGGCCGATGCTGATCGTTTGACCCGGCGGCAGGGACGGCGGGACCAGCCCGTCGAAGGCGAGGACGCCATTGATCGCCCGAGCCGAGACCCCGGCGGCCGTGGTCGCGAGGTCCCTGATCGCGAGCTCGGCGCGGCCGTCCGGCGCCCTCGATGCGGTCCACGCCAAATCGGCCTTGGCTTCGATGGTGCCCGACGTCTCGCCGACCGTTCCCGCGAGTATCGGGAACAGATCCGCCGGGTCGCGCACATCGGGCACGAAGCTCAGCGGGTGCAGCGTCGCGCTCGCGTGGCCGGCCAGAAGCGCGAGGTCGTGGTGCAGGGCGACGTCGGCCGCGAGCGCGCCGTTGCCGCCGCGCAAGGTCCCCTCGACATCGATGGCGACACCGGGGGCGACGCTTCCTTCGAGCGTCATCCCCAGGGGCACGACGGCGGCCGGCTCCGCCGTGTGCTTCACGTCGCCGCGCAGCTTGAAGGCATAGGGAGCGCCGCGATCGCGGGTGACCTCGGCCTCGACCAGGCTGAACGCCGCGTCGCGGTCCGGCATCGCCGCGCTGCCCCCCGCCAGATCGGCGGCGAAAAAGCCGACGCGCCCGTCTTGTTCCACTGCCATGCGGAGCCTCGCCCGCGGGGCCGTGACCGAGACGGGCGGGAACGCGCCAGCCGTCAGCGGCGCGAGCTCGGCGAGGAAAGGCAGGATGCGAAGCCCGAGGGTGACTCCCCCGTCGGAGCCGAACGTCGCGAACGGTGCATCGGGCAAGGACATGACGCACACGACGTTGGTGGGCCTGACCACGATCTCGCCGATCACGACCCGCTTGGCGCGGATCGAGAGGCAATCGGTCGGCGCCACGTCGATCGCGGAACCGGCGATGGTGAAGCGCGCGCGCAGCCGTGCGCTCGCGGCGTCGACGACGATCGACGGCTCGTCGATCGCGATGCGCCCCTCGACCGTCCCGTCGATCGTTCCCGACCAGGCCCCTGGCGCGCCGCTCAGCGTGCCGCGCACGTCCGCGCGCCTGACCACGCCCGGCCCGAGGTCGAAGCCGGGCAGCATCAGTCGATAGTCGAGGCGATCAAGACGCGAGGTGGCGCGGTCCCCCAGCGTGGCCGCGAGGCCGCCAAGCTCGAGTCGGGCGCGCTGGCCGTCGGCGGCATCGACGGTGACCGCGCCCGATCCCGTCAAGGCGAACCCGTCGTCCAGCACCGCGAGTTTCAGCGGCAGGTCGGCCGTCACCGCGATCGTTTCGTCCACGAGCGGTGCGAGCGTCGCCGGGGTCGCGCCGACCCAGCGGCCCTCGGCCCGGACCGTCGGCAGCCCTCCGGAGGCTCCGATCGCGATCCCCGCGGCGTCGGCATGGAGCCCGGCCTCGAACTCGACGCGCAGGTCCTCGACTAGGCCGGGCCAGCGCGACTCCGAGAGAACCACCGTGACAAGCCCCGTGAAGGATGGAAGACCGGTCGCGGGCACGGCCACCACGCGGCCCCGCGCGTAGGCGAAGAGTCGACCGGACAAAGTCGATCCGGTCGTCGAGAGATCGGGCACGGTGATGCTGGCCTCGACGACCGCCTCGACCGGGCCCACGAGCCGCAGCGTTCCGTCGAGCTCGGCATCGGCCCCAAACGGCCCATCGGCCCGGGCGATGACGGTAAGCGCCGCCGGCACTCCATCGACGAGCACCGTCGCGTCATCGAGCACCAGCCCGCCGACCTCGACGAGCTCCGCGCCAAGCTCCCCGGCGACTTCCGGCGAACCATCGCCGGCCGCGACGACCAGCCAGCCCACGATCGGCGTGGCCTTGACGCCCCATCCGCTAAACCAGCCCGACTCGACCTCGACCGAAACCGAGGCCGAGTCGCCGATGATCGCCTCGAACCGTCCGTCCAGATTGAGCGGGACGGCGAGCCTGCCGGGGGTCGTCGGCGATGCGGCCGCGGGGTCCAACCCGGCGTTCACGACGAACCCGCCGTGAGCGGCGATCGCGTCCGACCGAGGCTCGATGCGCACGCGGTACAGCCCGAGGACAAAGGGACCGAGCCGGTCGGCGATGCCGGATGGGGCTGGTTCCATTGTCGTGGAAGTCAGGTCGATGCTGACGGCCAGCTCGTCGATGTCGATGCGGCCGACCGGCAGCGCCATGCGCGCGCGCCCGGCGCCGCCCGCGGGCGGGACACCGGCGAGAGTCATCGTATCGCCGTCGAACGCGAGGCGCAGGCTTCCATGTTCGATGGCCAAGGACTCGACGCGACCGCCGAGGAGTTGGCCGAGATCGTAACGAACGTCGATCGCGCCGAGCCGGCCGGCGCCCTCGGCGTCGAGCCAGAGCGACTCGATACGCGCGCCGCCGAGCCCGAGTGAGACGCCCTCGACGCGCGCACCCGCGAACCCTTGCGCCGCGAGCGCGCGCTCGATCCGTCCCGCGACGAGTGCTGGCGCCGCGACGAGCGCCGCCGCGACCAGCGCACCGGCGACGATCGATGCGCCGAGGACGAGACGAACCGGGCGTCGAGCCATGCTCCCCCGCGAGCGAAACCCAATCGGCATGATGCAGCCCGCGAGGACGAAGGGAAACAACCTGGGTCGGCTTGACCGACGGGTCCGGCCCCCTCTAGCGTTTGACGGCCATGCCGGACGCGACCCTGGGTGACATGCTCGACGCCATGCGCCGCATGGCCGCGACCGGCAATGCGGAATGGCGTACCCTGCCGCCCGCCGCCTACGGGTCCGACGCCCTGTTCGCGCTCGAGCGTGAACGCATCTTCCGGGCGGGCTGGGTGTGCCTCGGCCGTGCCGACCAGGTGGCGCGGCCGGGCGATTTCATGGCCCTCGAGGTCGCGGGCGAGCCGGTCGTCATGGTGCGCGACCTCGACGGCACGCTGCGCGTGCTGTCCAACGTCTGTCGGCACCGTTGGATGACCGTGTGCCTGGGGTCGGGCAACGCCAAGGCACTGAGCTGCCCCTACCACGCTTGGACCTACCGGCTCGACGGTCGGCTCTGGGCCGCGCCCGAGATGGACCGGCACCCCGCGTTCCGCAAGGACGAGGTCGCCCTGCCACTCATCCGCCACGAGGTCTGGCATGGCTTCGTCTACGCCAACCTCGCCGGCCGCGCGGCCGTGCTCGCCGATCGGCTCGCCGAGGTCGAGCCGTTCGTCGCCGGTTACGAGCTCGAGCGCTGGGTCACCGTGACCACGATCGATTGCGGCGAGTACCCGTGGGACTGGAAGGTGATGCAGGACAACGGCGAGTGCTACCACCATCTGGGCCTGCACACCGAGACGTTCGAGGTCAACTATCCGGGCCGCCGCAGCGAGACGTTCGAGACCGACGGCGGCTTCACCGTCGTCTGGAACCCGGCGCGCGAGGACCGCCGGGTCGAAGGGTCGAATGGGCTCCGCTACGTGCCGGGCATGCTGTTCACCCCGAAGTCCGGGCTCGACGAACGCCAGCGCACCAGCTTCATCCTCGTCTACGTGCTGCCCAACTTCTTCATCTACCTGCAGCCCGACCTGGTCATGAACATGCGCGTGTTCCCGGTCGCGGCCGGCCGCATCCGACTCTTCGCGGACTTGATCGTGCTGCCGGAATCGCGCGACCTGCCGGACTTCGACGAGCGTCTGGCTCGGGCGGTCGCGTTCTTCCATCGGTTCAACGAGGAAGACGTCACCGTCAACGCGGCGATCCAGCGAAATCTCGGCTCGGCGTACGCCACCCCGGCGCCTTTGAGCCGACTCGAAGGTCACAATCGGGCCGTCGCGCTGTGGGTGGCGCGCACGCTGACCGAGCCGGTCGCCGATGCCCGCTGAGCGGCCGGCGCTCGTCATTGGCTTCGAGCCGTACGGCGGGCGCGCCGACAACCCCTCGGCCGCCGTCGCCCGCGCGCTCGACGGCGCGACGATCGCCGGAGTTTCCGTCGTCGG
>JBBDQV010000040.1:0-10384 GCA_040905845.1 Alphaproteobacteria bacterium
CTCAATCAAGAAAGGGCCCGGCATTCGTGTCACAATCAACGAGTCGCTGCTTAGGATGGCGCGGATGCCGAACGACACCGCCCGGACCGAGCCCCGCCACCCGCTGCTCGCCCCCGACGATCCGCCCGCCTTCGAGCACCTCAACCCCGAGGGTCGCGCGCGCTTCATCCTGGTGTGCGATCACGCGAGCCTCGCCGTCCCCAAGCGGCTCGGAACGCTCGGGCTCGATCCCGCCGATCTGCGCCGTCACATCGGCTGGGACATCGGCGCCGCCGAGGTGACGCGCGTGCTCGCGCGGCGGCTCGACGCCCAGGCGTTCCTGTCGGGCTACTCGCGGCTGGTCGTCGACTGCAACCGGAAGTTCGAGGACCCGAGTTCGATCCCCGAGGTCAGTGACCGGACGGAGGTGCCGGGCAACCGGAACCTCGCGCCCGCCGAGCGCGCGGCGCGCATCGCGGCGTGCTTCCGGCCCTACCACGACGCCATCGCCGCGACGCTCGATCGGCTGATCGCGGCGGGCCAGGCGCCGGGCGTCCTCAGCATCCACAGCTTCACGCCCGTGTTCGACGCCAGGCACCGGCCGTGGCACGTCGGCATCCTGTGGCACAAGGACGGGCGTCTCGCGCGGCCCCTGATCGCGACGCTCGCCGCCGACCCGGCGATCACCGTCGGCGACAACGAGCCCTACGACGGCGCCTCGCCGCACGCCTACACCATGCCCGTGCACGGGCTCGGGCGCGGGCTGCCCCACGCCCAGTTCGAGATCCGCCAGGACCTGATCGGCGACGCCGCCGGAGTCGCCCTGTGGGCCGATCGCCTGCATCGCGTCATCGCCGCGGTGATGAGCGATCCCTCGATCTATCGCGCGCGGCGCTTCTGACGTGGCGATCGCCGCGCCCAGCCTGACCATGGGGATCGAGGAGGAATACCTCCTCGTCGACCGCGCGACCCGCGACCTCGCCGCCGATCCGCCCGAGGCGATGATGGCGGCGTGCGAGGCGCGCATCGGCGGCAAGGTCAGTCACGAGTTCCTGCGCGCCCAGATCGAGGTCGGCACGGGCGTCTGCCGCACGGTCGCCGAGGCGCGTGCCGACCTGGCGCACCTGCGCCGGACGGTCGCCGAGGTCGCCGCCGAGTTCGGGCTTGCCCCGATCGCCGCCTCGACCCATCCATTCGCGCTGTGGCATCGCCAGCAGGCGACGCCGAAGGAGCGCTACACCGGGCTGATGCGCGATCTGCAAGCGGTCGCGCGCCGGCTCGTCATCTGCGGCATGCACGTCCACATCGGGATCGAGGACGCTGATCTCCGCATCGACCTGATGAACCAGGTCGCCTACTTCCTGCCGCATCTCCTGTGCCTGACCACGTCCTCGCCGTTCTGGCAGGGCGAGGACACCGGGCTCAAGTCCTATCGGCTGACCGTGTTCGACTCGCTGCCGCGCACCGGCATGCCCGATCATTTCGGCAGCCACGCCGAGTTCCAGCGCGCGCTCGATCAACTGGTCGGCGCCGGCATCATCGAGGACGGCACCAAGCTGTGGTGGGACATCCGGCCGAGCGTGCGGTTCCCGACCCTCGAGATGCGGATTTGCGACCTCGCCACCCGGCTCGACGACGCGGTCGCGGTCGCGGCGCTCTACCAGTGCCTGCTGCACATGCTGTTCCGGTTGCGGCTCAAGAACCAGCGCTGGCGCATGTACCTGCCCATGCTGGTCATGGAGAACCGCTGGCGCGCCATGCGCTACGGCATCGAGGGCACGCTGATCGACTTCGGCAAGGGCGCGACGGTGCCCTTCGCCGAGTTGCTCGAGGAGATGCTCGATCTGCTGCGCGAGGACGCCGGCGCGCTGCGCTGCCGCGCCGAGGTCGAGCACGCGCGCGAGATCGTGCGCCGGGGCACCAGCGCCGACCGCCAGCTCCACGTCCACGCCGCCGCGCGCGAGGCGGGCGCCGATCCGACCGAGGCCATGCGCGCCGTGGTCGATACCCTGATCGAGGACACCGTCGCCGGGCTGTGACGGCGCGAGCCTCAGGGCCGCGAGACGACGCGCACGTTCTCGAACGTGCACAGGCTGGCCGAGCCGAGGAGGGCGAGAAACTCGACGTCCTCGCCCTGCGTAGCACGCGTGCGGATCTCGATCGCGACCATGTCGCCGATCTGGGTGATCTCGATCTCCCTGACGTTGACCCGGGTGAACGTGGTCGAGGGCGAGGCGCAGGTCACGGTCCCGGTGGCGCGCGCGTCATCGACGCCCATCAGAACCAACGCCGCCGCGGCCAGCGCCGCCTTCGTGGCCCGCGTCATCGCCTTACCCTCCGCACGGGAACGCGGCCTGCAACGCGGCGATGGCGCCGTTCATGGCGGGCAGACCGGCGGCGTCCGGGTTGGCCTCGAGCCACGTGGTCAGCGCGTCGACCAGGGTGCCGGCGCCATAGACCGGCGGCGTGCAGAAGAACGGCTGGCCGTTGCTCATGAGCGCGAGCGCCTTCTGCAAGTCGGCGAGGCCGAGCAAGTAGCCGGTGCAGACATTGCCACCCTGGTCGGTGTCCCCGCAGGCCGCGGCGAGGTCGGCGGTGGTGACCGCGAGCTGCGCCCGCGATGGAACGGCGGCGAAGGCGACGATGAGCATCGTCGCGATCATCGGCAACGCGCGCATGGCCTGCCTCCTCGATCGGGTTCAGGCATCGATTCATAGAGCAATATCCGTCCGGATTGAACCGCCGGGTTCAATCCGGACGGATAAAATTGCTCTAGTTTCAATAATCTAGAGCAGCTTTACCCGGTCGGGAATCGCCTTTGGCGATTCCGTCCGACCGGGTGCTGCTCTGTGCGCCCGCGACGTTGATGGGTAGAGTCCGCCCGAGGTCGCCGCGATGAACCCGCTCGAGTTTCCCTGGCCCGTCCTGGCCGCCCCGTTCGTCGGCAGCTTCCTCGCCACGCTCGCCGTGCGCCTGCCCGACGGACGAGGCGTGGTCGGCGGGCGCTCGGCGTGCCCGGCGTGCGGCGCCCGGCTGCGCTGGTTCGAGCTCGTGCCGTTCCTGAGCTGGCTCGCCCAGCGCGGCCGCTGCCGGGCCTGCGGCAAGCCCATCGCCGGGCTTTATCCCGTGGTCGAGGCCGCCAGCTTGCTTGCCGCCGCGTGGGCCTGGGCGCTGCGCCCCGGCGCCGCGGCCTGGCTCGACGCGGGCCTCGGCTGGGGCCTTGTCGCGCTCGCCGCGTCCGATGCCAGGGCGCGCGTGCTGCCGGACGTGCTGGTCCTGCCGCTCGGCCTCGCCGGACTCGCCGTGGCCGCGGGCGACGGCGCGGTCGGCGATCACGCCATCGGCGCGGCCGCCGGACTGCTTGCGCTCGGAGCCGTGCGCATCGCCTATCAAGGCCTGCGCGGGCGCGAAGGCCTTGGTCTTGGCGACGTGAAACTGCTCGGCGCTGCCGGCGCCTGGGTCGCCTGGCAAGGCCTGCCGAGCGTCGTCGCCATCGCCGCCGTTTCGGGGCTCCTCGCGGCGGGCTACCAGCGGCTGGCCGGGCACCCGATCGGCCAGCGCACCGAGCTCCCGTTCGGACCGCACCTGGCGCTCGGCACGTGGCTCGTATGGCTCTACGGGCCGCTGGGACCCATGAACTAGCCTCAAGGTGGTACAATCGATCGCCACAATCCGGGTGCGCCCATGACCAAGCCGTTCGGGACGCTGCTGCTCGAGCTCGGCAAGATCGACGCCGAGACGCTCGAGCGCGCGCTCGGCGCCCAGAAGGCCCACGGCGAGCGGTTGGGCGAGATCCTGACCAAGCTCGGCGTGCTGAGCGACGTCGACCGCGCCCAGGCGCTCGGTACCCAACTCGAGCTGCCCGTCGTCATGGCTCCGGACTACCCGGCCGAGCCCGTGCTGGGCGAGCGCATCTCGGGCAAGTTCCTCAAGGAGGCCAAGGTCATCCCGCTGGCAGACCGGCCCGAGGCGCTGTTCGTCGCCATGGTCGATCCGCTCGACAGTTACGCGCTGCGCGCGCTCCAGCTCCTGGTCGGCAAGCCGGTCAAGGTCGCGGTCGCGGCCGACAGCGAGTTCGAGGCGGCGTTCGAGCGGCTCTACGAGAGCGGGCGGAGCGCGCTCGACCAGCTGTTCGACCAGATCGGGCATACGCCCGCCGACGCCGACGAAAGCGACGACGTGGAGCGGCTCAAGGACCTGGCCAGCGAGGCGCCGGTCATCCGCATGGTCAACCTCCTGGTCAGCCGGGCGATCGACGAACGCGCCTCGGACATCCACATCGAGCCGTTCGACAACCGGCTCAAGGTGCGCTACCGCGTCGACGGCATGCTGCGCGAGAAGAAGGCGCCGCCCGCGCATCTCGCCGCGGCCATCGCCTCGCGCATCAAGATCATGGCCCGGCTCAACATCGCCGAGCGCCGGCTCGCCCAGGACGGCCGCATCCGCTTCCAGTACCGCGGCCGCGAGATCGACATCCGCGTCTCGACCGTGCCGACCATCCACGGCGAAAGCGTCGTGCTACGCCTGCTCGACAAGACCGGGCTGGTGCTGGCCTTCGACGCGCTCGGCATGATTCCGGACGACGAAACGAAGTTCCGCCGCATCCTGGAGTACCCGCACGGCATCGTCATCGTCACCGGCCCGACCGGCAGCGGCAAGTCGACGACGCTCTACGGCGCGCTCGCGGTCCTCAACCAGCCCGACCGCAAGATCCTGACCGTCGAGGACCCGGTCGAGTACCAGGTCGAGGGCGTCAACCAGATCCAGGTCAAGCCGCAGATCGGGCTCAGCTTCGCCAAGCTGCTGCGCTCGGTCGTGCGCCAGGACCCCGACATCATCATGATCGGCGAGATGCGCGACCTCGAGACCGCGCAGATCGCGGTCCAGTCGGCGCTGACCGGGCACCTGGTGCTGTCGACGCTGCACACCAACGACGCCGTCGGCGCGATCACCCGGCTGCTCGACATGGGGGTCGAGGACTATCTGATGACCTCGACGCTCCGGGGCATTGTCGGCCAGCGCCTGGTGCGCAGGCTGTGCGAGCGCTGCCGCGCGTCCTATCGGGCCGCGCCCGAGCTCGTCGACCGCCTAGGGCTCGATCGGTTCTCGGGCGGCCATGAGGTGGTGCTGCATCGCCCGGTCGGCTGCGAGGCCTGCGCCGGCATCGGTTACGTCGGGCGCGTCGGGGTGTTCGAGATCCTGGCGCTCGACGAGGAGTTCGGCCGGCTGATCCTGGCCCGCGCCGACACCGCGCGCCTGCGCGCCGCCGCGATCGAGCGCGGGTTTCGCACCATGGACGAGGACGGCCTGGCCAAGGCGGTCGGCGGGGTCACCACGATCGAGGAGATCCTGCGCGTCACCCAGGTGGGCTGAGCGCCGCCGTGCCGGTCTTCCGCTACAGGGCCCTGACCGAGGGGGGCGAGGTCGTCGAGGGCGAGATGGAGGCGGTGAGCGGCGAGGCGGTCGCGACCCGGCTGCAGACCACCCGCCACTTCCCGATCCATGTCGAGCCCCGCCGCGCCGCCAATGCCGCCACGCGCGAGGCGCGGCTGGGCGCGCTGTTCGGGCGCATGTCGGGGCGCGACCTCGCCACCTTCACCCGCGAGCTCGCGACGCTCTTGGGCGCCGGCCTGCCGCTCGACCGCGCGCTCGAGGTGGTGGCCTCGGCGGGGGCCGCGCCGCGCGTGGCCCGGCGCACCGAGCGCATGCTGGCGCGCGTCCGCGGCGGCCAGACGTTCGCGGCCGCGCTCGAGGCCGAGCCCGGGTTCCCCAGGCTCTATCCCGCCATGGTGCGCGCCGGCGAGGCGAGCGGCTCGCTCGACACCGTGCTCGCGCGGCTCGCCGACTACGTCGACAAGGCGCGCGAGCTGCGCGACACGGTCATCACCGCGATGATCTATCCGGCGATCCTGGTCGCCGTCGCGGTGATCTCGCTGGTCGTCCTGCTGACCCAGGTGGTGCCGCGGTTTCGCGAGCTGTTCGCCGACGCGGGCGCCACACTGCCGCTCGCCACGCGCATCGTCATCGCCGCCAGCGACTGGCTGTCGAGCTTCTGGTGGGCGGTGCTGTTGGGCGCCGCGGCGGGCGTTGTCGGCCTGGTCCTCGGCCTGCGCGTTCCTGCGATCCGGCTTGCGTGGGACCGCATGCTGCTCGCGCTTCCGCTCGTCGGCGGCCTGATGCGCAGGCTCGAGGTCGCGCGCTTCGCGCGCACCCTGGCGACGTTGCTCGCCAACGGCGTGGTCATGGTCACGGCGCTCGCCATCGTGCGCGAGACGATGGGCAACACCGTCATCGCCGGCGGCGTCGATCGCCTGATCGAAGGGCTCAAGGAAGGGCGCGGGCTCGCCGGCCCGCTCGCCAAGGCCGGGCTGTTCCCCGACATGGCCAGCCACATGATCCGCGTCGGCGAGGAGACCGGGCAGCTCGAGGCCATGCTCGCCAAGGTCGCCGAGGCCTACGACCGCGAGGTCGCCGTCGCGATCCGCCGGCTGCTCGCCCTGCTCGAGCCGGCGCTCATCTTGACCTTGGGCCTGGTGATCGCCGGCATTATCATCGCCGTGCTTCTCGCCGTCCTCAGCGTCAACGATCTGGCCTTCTGACCGTGGCGACACCGATCGAGCCCAACCCGCCGGCCTCGCGCGCGCGCCGGCGCCGCCAGCGCGGCTTCACCCTGATCGAGCTGCTCGTCGTGCTCGTCATCCTCGGCTTGCTCGCCACGCTCGCCGTGCCGCGCGCCATCCGCTACCTCGCCGGGGCCAAGACCGACGCGGCCAAGCTGCAGATCGACAGCCTGGGCGCGGCGCTCGACCTCTACCGCCTCGACCTCGGCCGCTACCCGAGCACGGCCGAGGGTCTTCAGGCCCTGGTCGAGGCCCCCGCCGACGCCCCCGGTTGGACCGGCCCCTATACCAAGACCAATCAGGTGCCGCCGGACCCGTGGGGCGCGCCGTACGTCTACGCGGCGCCGGGCCAGCACGGCGACTACGATCTCTCCTCGCTCGGCGCCGACGGCGTCGAGGGCGGCGAGGGCGAGGATCAGGATGTCGCGAGCTGGTGAGACCGCGGGCTTCACCCTCGTCGAGCTGCTCGTCGTCCTGCTGGTCATCGCGCTCGCGCTCGGCGCCGCGATCCCGTTCCTCGCGCGCGGCCCCGACGGCCAAAGGCTCGACGCCGTCGCCGCCGAGCTGGTCGGCGCGCTGCGCAAGGTGCGCGCCGACGCCATCCGGTCGAACGGCGAGGCGCTCTTCATCGTCGCGCCCGAGGCGCGCACGTGGCGCGCCGGCGAGACGGCGGAGCTGGAGAACTTTCCCGCCAACGTGGTCGTGCGGGCCGTCGGCGCCCGGTCCGAGATGCCGACCGAGCACTTGATTGGCATCCGGTTCTTCGCGGACGGCACGTCGACGGGCGGCGGCATCACGCTCGAGGAGGGCGATGCGCCCGGCGTGCGCGTCGCGGTCGATTGGCTGACGGGTCGCGTCCAGATCGAGCGCTGACGGTGACGCGGCGCGCCGCCGGCGGCTTCACCCTGGTCGAGGTGCTGGTCGCGCTGGCGGTCATGGTGCTGGTCGGCGGGCTGGTCCTGCAGGTCTTCGGCGGCGGCCTGCGCAACGCCGAGGTGGCCGATCGCATGGTGCGCGCGAGCGCCTTGGCGGAGTCGGTCCTGGCCTCGGTCGGCGCCGACATCCCGCTCGCCGAGGGCGAGACGTCCGGCACCACGGCGGACGGCTTCGCGTGGACGGTGACCATGGCTCCGCTGCCCGAGCCCGAGCAGCCGAGCGCGCGAGCGGTGCTCTACACGGTGACCGCCACGGTGACGTGGGGCGCGCGGCCCAACGCGCGCAGCGTGACCCTGACGACCCTGGCGATCGATGTCGAATCCTAGTGCACGTTCCGATCGAATGGAACCGGTGTCGCGCAGACCGCCGTCCGTGCTTCGAGACGGGCCCTTCGCCAAACTCAGGGCCCTCCTCAGCACGAACGGCTTCCCTCCGCCGTTCGCCCTGACGAGCGTGCGAAGCACGCGTCTCGAAGGGCGGCCGGTGCGCCGATTCCAACTGGCCGGAACATGCCCTAGTTCTGTCGCTTCGAGACGTGGGCCGCACATAGCCGTCGGAAAACCTTACAATCGACGGTCCGACGACCCGACTTTTGGAAACTAAGTCGTTGGAATTGAACGATAGTCACCATACAGCATGATTCTTGCTCGAATCGCCTACGCGGCCGCGAGGGCGAGACGACCGAGTCCTCGCGCTCGGCGACCGCTTGCAATTCCTAGGCGGCGCCGATCCAGACCGTTGAGGCGAGGATGGTCAAGCGCGTTGGCAGCAACGGCCGCGACACGCTCAAGGGCACGGGCGGCAACGACCTTCTCGACGGGCGCGGGGGCAACGACACCCTGCTCGGGCTCGCCGGCAAGGACACGCTCAAGGGCGGCGACGGCAACGATAGGCTCGACGGCGGCGCGGGCGGCGACAGCCTGATCGGCGGGCGCGGCAACGATACCTACATCGTCGATGCCACGACGGACCGGGTCGTCGAGAAATCCGGCGGCGGAACCGACACGATCAAGAGCACGGTCAGTCTGACGCTGCCGAGCCAAGTCGAGCGCGTCGTGCTGCTGGGTACCGCCAACCTTCGCGCCACGGGCAACGGGCTCGCCAACCGGATCACGGGCAACGGCGGGCGGAACACGCTCGACGGGGCCGGCGGCGCCGACACGCTCGACGGCGGCAAAGGCAACGACACCCTTAGGGGCGGCACGGGCGACGACACCTACATGGTCGACGCCGTCGGCGACGTGGTGGTCGAGAAGTCCGGCCAGGGCATCGACACGATCCTGAGCTCGAAGAGCCGGACCATGGCCGACCATCTCGAGCGGCTCGTGCTGACCGGCGGCGCCAACCTGAACGGCACCGGCAACAACCAGGCCAACGACATCGAAGGCAACGCCGGGCGCAACACGCTCTCCGGCAAAGGCGGCAACGATACCCTCGATGGCGGCAAGGGCAACGACACCCTCGATGGCGGCAGCGGCAGCGACAGCCTCGACGGCGGCAGCGGCAACGACCGCATGCAGGGCGGCATGGGCGACGATTTCTATCGGGTCAACGCCGCGGGCGACGTGGTCGACGAGACGGGAGGCGGCGGCACCGACACGGTCCGCAGCGCGGTCTCGTTCGCGCTGCCGGCCGACGTGGAGCACCTCGAGCTGACCGGCTCGGGCAACGCCAACGGCACCGGCAACGGGCTCGACAACCGGATCACCGGCAACGCGGCACGCAACACGCTCGATGGCGGCGCCGGCGCCGACACGCTCGACGGCGGCGCGGGCAACGACACGCTCGTCGTCGATGCCGTGGGCGACGTGGTCGTCGGCGGCGCCGGCACGGACACGGTCAGGAGCACGATCTCGTTCACGCTGCCGGACGACGTCGAGAAGCTCGTCCTGCTCAGCATCGGTAGCACCACGGGGACCGGCAACGCGCTCGACAACACCGTGACCGGCAACGCGGGCAACAACAGCCTGGTCGGCGGCGACGGTACCGACACGGCGGAGTTCCACGGCGCGCTCCATGAGTACGCGGTCACCCTGGGCGCGCCGACCACTGTCGCCCACGACGTTCCGTCGGGCTTCGACGACGGCACCGACAGCCTGACCGGGTTTGAGATCGCCGCGTTCAGCGACCTCAACCTCGACATCGCGGGCGCCGGCCCGGTCGCCTTCCTGCCGCTCGCCGAACTCGACGGCGCGTGCGGCTTTCGCCTGAACGGAGCAGTCGGCTTCGACCACGCGGGCCAGTCGGTCGCGCTCGGCGGCGATGCCGACGGTGACGGGCTGGCCGACTCTCTGCTCGGTGCGCCGCAGGTCGGCAGCAACGTCGGCGCGGCTTGGTCCGTCTTCGCCAACCAGGGCGGCGCCACGAGCCTCGATCTGGCGGACCTCGGCGCGGGCGACGGGCTTCGGCTCGACGGCGCCGCCTCCAACAACCTGACGGGCATGGCGGTCGCGTGGGCCGGCGACGTGGATGGCGACGGCCTCGCCGACGCGATCATCGGCGCGCCGTACGCGGATGCTCCGGGAGGCGCGGACGCGGGCGCCGCCTACGTCGTCTTCGGCACGGCGAATGCCCCGGCCAGCCTGGGTCTCGCCAGCCTCGACCAGGCGACCGGCTTCCGGCTCGAAGGGGTCGGCGCGGGCGACGCGGCCGGGTTTGCCGTCGCGGGCGCGGGCGATGTCAACGGCGACGGCCTCGACGACGTGATCGTCGGCGCGCCCGATGCCGATCACGCCGGCGCGGACGCCGGCGCGGCCTACGTGGTGTTCGGGCAAGCTGGCGGCTTCCCCGCCGCGATCGACCTCGGCGCGCTCGACGGTTCCGACGGGTTCCGGTTGAACGGCGCCGGC
>JBBDQV010000041.1:0-10258 GCA_040905845.1 Alphaproteobacteria bacterium
CGTGCAGGCGCGCACGCGCCGCCCGTCGCCGAGCGCGACCCAGCAGTCCTGGCAGGCGCCCTTCTGGCAGATGCCGGCGCGGGGGCGGTCGCCGAGTTCCGCGACGCGGCCGAGCGCGCCCGCGAGCAGCAGCGCGGTCAGGATCGTGTCGCCCTCGAGCGCTTCGATGCGCACGCCGTCCACGGCAAGAGCGAGCCTTGGCCTGTGCTGCTCGGCCAGGCGGGCGAACTGGGGCATCGAACTGGGGCTCTTGCGATGGCGGCGGAAGCCGGAAAGGATAAGACGGTCGCGCGGCGGCGAGTCAAGGCGCGCGGCCGCAACGCGGGGTTATCATGAGCCACGTCCTCCACCGTTCGCTGAACGCGCCGCCGCCGCGCGCGGTGCGTGGCGAGGGCATCACGATCATCGACGCCGACGGGCGGCGCTATCTCGACGCCTGCGGCGGCGCGGCGGTGACGTGCCTCGGCTACGGCGACCCCGAGGTGATCGAGGCGATCCGCGTCCAGGCGGAGCAGTTAGCCTACGTCCACACCTCGTTCTTCACCACCGAGGCCGAGGAGGCGCTGGCCGAGGAGCTGGCGACCCACGCGCCGGCGGGTCTCGGCCACGCCATGATCCTGTCCGGCGGCTCCGAGGCGGTCGAGGCCGCGCTCAAGATCGCGCGCCAGTTCGCGCTCGAATCGGGCCAGCCCCAGCGGCGCCACGTCATCGCGCGGCGCCAGAGTTACCACGGCTCGACGCTCGGCGCGCTCGCGGTCGGCGGCAACATGTTGCGCCGCGTGGCGTACGAGCCGCTGCTGCCCCCCGCGCACCACATCGCGCCGTGCTACCCCTACCGCGACCGGCGCGACGACGAGAGCGACGAAGCTTATGGCCGGCGCGTCGCCGACGAGCTCGACGCCAAGGCGCGCGAGCTCGGGCCGGATACAGTGCTCGCGTTCATCGCCGAGCCCGTGGTCGGCGCGACCCTCGGCGCCCAGCCGGCAACGCCGGGCTATTTCAAGCGCGTCCGGGAGATCTGCGACCAGCATGGAATCGTGCTGATCCTGGACGAGGTGATGTGCGGCATGGGGCGCTGCGGCAGCCTCCACGCCTGCGAGCGGGAAAGCATAACCCCGGACATCCTGGTCATGGCGAAGGGTCTCGGCGCCGGCTACCAGCCGGTCGGCGCCGTGCTGGTCCACGACCGGATCGTCGATGCCATCGCGGCCGGCTCGGGCGCGGTCCAGCACGGCCAGACCTACACGGGGCATCCGGTCGCCTGCGCCGCCGCGCTCGCCGTCCAGCGCGCGATCCGCACGCGCGGACTGGTGCCCCGCGTGCGCCAGCTCGGCGCCAGCCTCGCAAACGGGCTCGTCGAGCGCTTCGGCAACCACCCCCACGTCGGCGACATCAGGGGCCGGGGGCTGTTGCAGGCGATCGAGCTGGTCGCCGACCGGTCGAGCAAGGCGCCGTTCGATCCCGGCCTGAAGCTCCATGCCCGGGTCAAGCGGCTGGCCATGGCCGAAGGCCTGCTCTGCTATCCCATGGCGGGGACGATCGATGGGCGGTCCGGCGATCACGTCGTGCTGGCCCCGGCCTACGTCGCCACCGAGGACGACCTCGCCACGATCGTCGATCGGCTGGGCCGCGCGGTCGACGCCGCGATCGGCGAAGCTCGGGCCTGACGTTTCCGCGCGCGTTTGGCTATGATCCGCGGCTTCGTGTCGGCGGAGAGCGATGATGGACGCACCGTATCTGTTGTTCCTGGGCGATGCGCGCGACGACCTGGCGGCCAAGTCGGCGCGGGGCGTGCTCGTCTGGCGGCCCGAGAAGTGCCTAGGCCAGATGCGCCTCGACGGCTGCAGGACCACGCTCGGGCTGCCCGAGATGACGCCCGAGGAGGCGCGCGCCAAGGGCGCCCGGACGTTCCTGATCGGCGTCGCCAACGCCGGCGGCGTCATTCCGGAGTCCTGGGCCGCGCCGACCGTGCGGGCGCTCGAGGCCGGGCTCGACGTCGGGGCCGGCATGCACGCCCGCCTGACCGACATCGCGGCCGTGCGCGCCGCGGCCCACAAGCACGGCCGGCGTTTGTTCGACCTGCGCCATCCGACGCGCGAGTTCTCGGTCGGCAAGGGCACCAAGCGGTCCGGAAGGCGACTGCTTACCGTCGGTACGGACTGTAGCTGCGGCAAGATGTTCACCTCGCTCGCGCTCGAGAAGGAGATGAAGGCACGCGGGCTCGAGGCCGATTTCCGCGCCACCGGCCAAACGGGGATCATGATCGCGGGCGACGGCATCTCGGTCGACGCGGTCGTCGCCGACTTCATCTCGGGCGCGACCGAGTGGCTGACGCCGGCCAACGATCCGGATCACTGGGACCTGATCGAGGGCCAGGGGTCGCTGTTCCATCCCTCGTTCGCCGGCGTCACGCTCGGCCTGATCCACGGCGCGCAGCCCGACGCGCTCGTGCTCTGCCACGAGCCGACGCGCGGCCACATGCGCGGGCTGCCGGGCTGGCCGCTGCCCGGGCTCGGGGAGTGCCTCGAGGCCAACGAGCGCGCGGCGCGCCTGACCAACCCGGCGGCGCGCGTCGTCGGCATCGCGATGGACACCTCGCGCCTGCCCGAGCCCGAGGCCAAACTGCTGCTCGCGCGGACGTCGGACACCATGGTCCTGCCGTGCGTCGACCCGGTGCGCACGGGCGTCGGCCCAATCGTCGATCGGCTTTCATAGAGTGAACTATGAAGACATTGAAGTGGACTTCACATGAGCGCGGGCATCGACCGCGCGCGCCGCTCAGAATGGGTCGCGCTTGAGACCCTTGCGCTCGAGCGCGGCCAGGTAGGCGGACCACAGCGCCTCGCGGTCGCGGCCGATGGCGTAGTGATACGACCACGAGTAGATGCCAGTCGAGTGCTCGTCGTCAAGGCAACGCGATTTTCGACACGCCGAAGTTCTTAATCTGTTTTGCAGGAGCGGGCGAGTCTTCCTGCGTGGGTCAAACGCTGACGCAAACCAAAGACTTCGAGCCGCAGTCGCAAATACACGTCAGTAAACATATTCTTGTGAGCACAGCTCCGGGCGGTGTGGCGCAGCTCGTGAGTATCACGCAGCGGTTTTCGCAGACGCCCGAGCCGGCGACATGGATGATCCTGGGCGTTGGGTTGGGCGCGCTAGCCATTCTGGGTCGTACTCGGCGCCGCCGGCACTGAAGGCGCGCACTCGAGCGGGGCGGCGGAGTCCGGCACGGCACCACCGCCATCGTCGGCGCACTTCCCAACGTCATGAACCGCGAAATGACGACCGCGAACAATCGTAGTCGCGTGTCGCCATCGCGGCACTAGAGCAATATCCGATCGGCGGACCGCCGGAGGCGATTCCACTCGATCAGATGCTGCTCTAGGCTCAGAACGGGTCGCGCTTGAGACCCTTGCGCTCGAGCGCGGCCAGGTAGGCTGACCACAGCGCCTCGCGGTCGCGGCCGATGGCGTAGAGGTACGACCACGAGTAGATGCCTGTGCCGTGGCCGTCGTCGAAGTGGATGCGGATCGCGTAATGCCCGACCGGCTCGACCTTGGCGAAGCCGACGAACCGCTTGCCGGCCACGGTCTGGCGTTGCTCGGGGCTATGGCCCTGGACCTCGGCCGACGGGCTCTCGACGCGCAGGAATTCCGCCGGGTAGCGCCGCGTCGTGCCGTCGTCGAAGTCGATCTCGAGCAATTTTTCCGCCGACTTGACCCGGATCTCCACCGGCCAGTTGCGCGTGCCGAGGGCCTCGCTCACTCCTTGGCCTCGTCGAGCGGGCGGGCCTCGTCGACCAGCATGATCGGGATGCCGTCGCGCACCGGATAGGCCAGCCCGGCTTGCGGGCTGATCAGCTCCTGGCGCTCGCGGTCGTAGGTCAACGGCCCCTTGGTCAGGGGACAGACGAGGATTTCGAGCAGCTTGGGGTCGATTTCGGTCTTGGCGTCGGTCACTGGCGTTCTCCCGTCATTGCGGCTTGGCGTCGGCGAGCGCCGGCCCGGCCGCGCCGATGGTGAGCAGCCCGAGCAGGACTTGGGCGCGCTCGGTCAGTCCGGCGCATTCCAGCAGCGCCTGCTTCTCGCGCGGCTCGAACGGGCAGGCCATGGCGAGCGCCGTCACCAGCGCGTCGTCCGAGGCGCTTTCGACCGCGCCCCAGTTGGCCGACAGCCCGCGCCGGTCGAAGAACGTCCTGAGCGCGGCGAGCAGAGGTTTGCGGTCGAACCGGCCGGGCCGCTGGGCGGGTTCGGCCAGGTCGCCGGCGAAGCTCGACCAGTCGGCCTTGACGCGCCGATAGCCGCGCGCGTCCAGCGCCAGCTCGGCGGCGATGCGGAACCGGCCGACACCGGTCAGCGTGATCAGATAGCGCTCGTCGTCGGTCTCGCGGAACTCGGTCATGCGTCCCGCGCAGCCGACCCGGTAGACCGCCGGCTGCGGCCGGCCGGGGTTGGGCGCGAGCGAGGCCTCGGGGTCCTCGGGCTGGATCATGCCGATCAGCCGGTCGGCCTTGAGCGCGTCCTCGGTCATGGCGAGGTAGCGCGGCTCGAAGATGTTGAGCGGCAGGCGCCCGCGCGGCAGCAGCAGAACTCCCGGCAGGGGAAAGATCGGCAAGCTCGAGGGCAGCGTGGCGTGGACGAGCGCGGCGCCCATGGCCTTACGCGAACCAGGCGGCCGACAGCTTGCGCCGGCCCTCGACCGTCAGCGGGTCGGTCGGGCCCAGCGCCTCGAAGAACTTGAGCAGTTGGGTGCGCGCGCCCTGCTCGTTCCAGTCGCGGTCGCGCCGGATGATCTCGATCAGCGCATCGATCGCGGCCTGACGCTCGCCCTTGCCGAACAAAGCGAGGGCGAGGTCGAGCCGCGCCTGGTGGTCGCCCGGGTTCGATTCGACTTGCGCGGCGAGGTGGGCCACGTCGCCCGCCTTGCCGGCCTGGTCGAGGAGCGAAAGCCTGGCGATGACGCCGGCCACGGCCGGATGCTTGGCCTGCTCGGGCGTCGCCTTGGCGATCAGCTCGCGCGCCTTGTCCAGCTGGTTGCGCTCGATAAGCGCGCGGGCGAGCCCGCCCAAGGCCTCGGCGTTGGCGGGTTCGTGGCGCAGGATCTGCTGAAAGAGCGCCGCCGCGGTGCCATGGTCCCCCGCGCTCGTCGCCGCCTTGGCCTGGGCGAGCGCCTCCTCGACCGGCGACGGCCCGGCCTCGGGACCGAGCAGGCGCTTGACGAACGCCTTGACCTGGCTCTCGGGCAGCGCGCCGACAAACCCGTCGACCGGCTGGCCCTGGCTGAAGGCGTAGACCGCCGGAATGGACTGGATGCGCAGCGCGCGCGCGACGGGCTGGTTCTCGTCGATGTTGACCTTGACCATGCGGACCTTGCCGCCGGTCTCGCGCACCGCCTTTTCGAGCATGGGCCCGAGCTGCTTGCACGGGCCGCACCATGGCGCCCAGAAATCGACGATCACTGGCAGGGTCCGGCTCGCCTCGATGACGTCGGCCTGAAACCCCTGGGTGTTGGTGTCCTTGACAAGGTCGCCCTTGGGGCCGGGGGCCGTGGGCGCGCCTATGATCGGTTCCATGATCGTCCGCGTTGCGCTCGGGATACGCGCTCAAGATGGCCGCTGGCGTGCCCCATGGCAAGGTCGGCGAGGGCGTTTCGGTGGGCCGCGTCACGGCAGACGTTCGCGGTTCGAGACGCGTGCCTTTGGCACGCTCCTTACCGCGAACGGACTTCCTGATGCTTTCATGGTCGTTTGGGGACCCCGTTCGTGCTGAGGCGTGGGGGCGGGGGGCAACCGCCTCCACGCCCGCAGGGTCGCGTCCCTTCCTTCGCCCGCCGAAGCGGGCTTCGCGAAGGCGGGTCGAAGCACGCACGGGGTTCTAGGCTCGGTCGGCGCCGCGCAGCCTACAGGCTCCTGATGCGCGGCCCCGGGTTGCCCTTGAGGCGGCGGATCACGTCGTGGAGTTGGTCGAGCGTCTGGTACTTGATGGTCAGCGCGCCGCCGTGCTTCGGGGTGTGGCGGATGGCGACCGCGAGCCCCAAGGTCTCGGCGAGCTCGCGCTCGAGCATTCGCGCGTTGGGGTCCTCGGCTGGTTCCGCACGTTTGCGTGCCGATCCGCGCTTGGCCAGGCGTTCAGTCTGGCGCACGTTGAGCTCGCCGCGCATCACCTCGCGCGCGAGCGCCGCGGGGTCGGCGGCCGTGAGCAGCGCGCGAGCGTGCCCGGCCGAGAGCTTGCCGGCGTCAACGGCGGCCTTGACCTCGTCGGGCAGCCCGAGCAGCCGCAAGCTGTTGGCGACGTGGCTGCGGCTCTTGCCCACAAGGTCGGCGATGGCCTCCTGGGTCTGCCCGAACTCCTTGGCGAGCCGGTCGTAGCCGGCGGCCTCCTCGAGCGGGTTGAGGTCGGCGCGTTGCAGGTTCTCGATCAGCGCGACGCCGAGCACGTCGGCGTCGCCGAGCTCGCGCACCAGCACCGGCACGTCGTGGAGCCTGGCCTGCTGGGCCGCGCGCCAGCGCCGCTCGCCGGCGATGATCTCGTAGCGTCCCGCCTCGCGCGCGGGGCGCACCAGGATAGGTTGCAGAATCCCCTGGGCGGCGATCGAGCGCGCGAGTTCGTCGAGCTCGTCAGCGTCGAACATGCGCCGGGGTTGCAGCGTGCTGGGGCTCAGACTCTCGATGGGCAGCGCGCGGATTCCCGCCTGTGCCTGGCCCGGCGCGGCGTCGCCCAACAGCGCCGAGAGCCCCTTGGCCAGGCCGCGGCGGCGCAGAGGATCGGCGCCGTGCCCTTCGGGTTCCATGGTTGGGACTTTGTCCCGCGCGGCCTCAGGCTGCACGGGCGCGCTCCCGCTTCAGGACCTCGCTGGCAAGGTGGATATAAGCCATGGCGCCGGCGCTCCTCGTGTCATACAGTAATACAGGTTTGCCGTGGGACGGGGCCTCGGAAATCCGCACGTTTCTGGGGATTACGGTCTGGTAGACCTTGTCGCCCAATGTATCACGCACGTCCGCGACTACCTGCTGGCTCAGATTGTTGCGCTTGTCGAACATGGTCAGCACGATGCCGTGCAGCTCGAGCGCCGGGTTGAGCCCGCGCCTGACCGCATCGACCGTGTTGAGCAGCAGCGAGAGACCTTCGAGCGCGAAGAACTCGCATTGCAGCGGCACCACGAGCGCGTTCGCCGCGACCAGCGCGTTGATGGTCAAGAGCCCGAGAGCGGGAGGGCAGTCCACCAGGACATAATCGAACCGTCCGCCCTCGGCCTTCAAGGCGTCGGCGAGCCGGAACTCGCGCCGCTCGACGCCGACCAGCTCGAGCTCGGCGCCCGCGAGGTCGATGGTCGCGGGCACGATCGAGAAGCCGGGCACCAGGGTCGGGCGGATCGCGCCAGACAACGGCACCTCGCCCATGATGACGTCGTAGGACCCGGGATACCGGCTCGACTTCGCGTGGCCGACGCCGGTCGAGGCGTTGCCTTGCGGGTCGAGATCGACGAGCAAGACTGACTTGCCGACGGCGGCCAGCGCCGTAGCCAGGTTGATCGCCGTGGTCGTCTTACCGACGCCGCCCTTCTGGTTGGCGATGGCGAGAACGCGCGGCAACCGGCTGAGGACGATGGTCTCTTGTTCCATGTTTGAGGTCCTCGATGACGACGATGCGACCCCCCGGATCGGTTCGACTGGGAACCGTCGTGGCCGCCATCTTCCACATTTTGTGTGTCTTAGTCAATTCCGTCTCAACACTTGCCCCCTTGAGGAACAAGCAGCGTGTCCCCGGCCCGATCAGCGGCCGAACCAGCTCGATCAGGCGCGGCAGCGGCGCGACGGCGCGCGCCGTTACCGTATCCGCCGGCGCCCTGGGCAGCGCTTCGGACCTGGCGCAAACGATCGTCGCTTCGGCCCCGGTCACGCGCACCGCCTCGGCCAGAAACGCGCACGTCTTCTGGCTCGCCTCGACCAGTTCGACGCCTTGCGCGCCCAGGATCGCCAGGACGAGACCGGGGAATCCGGCGCCGCTGCCGACATCGACCAGCCGGCGCGAGGTCGGCGCGATCAAGGGCATGAGCTGCGCCGAGTCGAGAACGTGGCGGCGCCAGACGTCCGGGATCGTGCCGCAGCCGATCAGATTGATGCGCGTCTGCCAAGTGAGCAACACGTCAATGAACGCCTCGAGCCGGTCGAGTGTTTCACGTGAAACATTGCCGAGCTCGGCGGCGATGTCGCCTGGTACGCGGCTGATCACGCCGCCCGGCGTCGGACTTGGCCGAGCAGGGCGGCGACGGCAGCCGGCGTCACGCCGGGGATGCGCGCCGCGGCACCCAGGGTCGCCGGTCGGACGCGTGTGAGCTTCTCGCGCACCTCGGCGGACAACCCGGCGAGCCGGCCGTAATCGAGGTCGGCGGGCAAACCGAGGCTCTCGTCGCGGCGATAGCCCTGAACATCCGCCTCCATGCGCTGGAGATAGCCCTTGTAGCGCGCCTCGGTGACGATCTGGTCCGCCACGTCGGCTCGAACCTCTCTCAACTCGGGCCAAAGCACCGCCAAACGGTCCCAGCCGATGTCGTCGCGCGCCAGCAGATCGAACGCGCTGCGCCTGACACCATCCTGGTTGACGCCGAGCCCGACGCGCCGGGCCGCGTCGGGCGTCATGGTCAATCGCCCGGTCAGCAGTCGCGCATCGGTCAGCGCGGTCATCTTCTTTTCGAACACGGCGGCGCGCGAGGCGGTGATACAGCCGAGCGCCAGTCCCTTCGGCGTCAACCGCTGGTCGGCGTTATCGGCGCGCAGGATCAGCCGGTACTCGGCGCGCGAAGTGAACATGCGGTAGGGCTCGTCGGTGCCGCGCGTCACCAGGTCGTCGATCAGCACGCCGATATAAGCGTCGGCGCGATCGACGATCACAGGGTCGCGGCCTCCGGCGGCCAGCGCGGCATTGAGCCCGGCCATCAACCCCTGGGCCGCCGCCTCCTCGTAACCCGTGGTGCCGTTGATCTGCCCGGCAAAGTAAAGCCCAGGCACCCTTCTGGTTTCAAGCGAGGGAAAAAGCTCGCGCGGATCGACGTAATCATACTCGATCGCATACCCAGGCCGCTTCATCACGGCGTTTTCGAGGCCTGGAATCGTGTGCAGCATCGCGGCCTGGAGCTCCCGGGGCAGGCTGGTCGAGATGCCGTTGGGGTAGATGGTGTCATCGTCCAGCCCCTCGGGCTCCAGGAAGATCTGGTGCGATGGGCGCTCGCCGAACCGGACGACCTTGTCCTCGATCGACGGGCAATAGCGCGGCCCACGCCCGGCCATGAAGCCACCGTAAACCGCTGTCCGGGCAAGGTTGGCGCGAATCAGGTCGTGGGTGGCCGAAGTCGTGCGGGTGATGTGGCACGGCACCTGGGCCTGGGCGATCCGACGCGTCATGAACGAGAACGGCTCGGGCGGATCATCGCCGGGCTGCTGCTCGAGCCGGTCCCAGGCGATGCCGGCGCGCGCGAGCCGGGGCGGCGTGCCCGTCTTCAGCCGTCCGACCGTGAACCCGAGCCGGCGGAGCGTCGCGGCGAGGGGCAGCGAAGGTGCCTCGCCGACGCGGCCAGCGACGACCCGCTCCGCGCCGATATGGATGACGCCGCCGAGAAAGGTCCCGGTGGTCAGCACGACCCGGCCGGTTTGAAGCGTCGTGCCCGCCTCGGTGACCAGGCCGGCAACGCCTGTCTGGTCGAGCGCGATGTCCGCGCACGCACCCGCGCGGACCTCGAGGTTCGGCTGCTCGGCCAAGAGCGCCGTTATGGCTCGGGCGTAGAGCCGGCGATCGGCCTGGGCGCGCGGGCCACGCACGGCCGGACCCTTGCTGCGGTTGAGCACGCGGAACTGGATTCCCGCGCGGTCGATCGCCCGACCCATCAGGCCGTCAAGCGCGTCGATCTCGCGTACCAGATGACCCTTGGCCAGCCCGCCGATCGCCGGGTTGCACGACATGGCGCCGATGGTGTCGGGCCTATGGGTCAGCAGCAATGTCTTGGCGCCGAGCCTGGCCGCAGCCGTCGCGGCCTCGCACCCCGCGTGCCCGCCTCCGACGACGATGACGTCGTACGTGGTCATGGAGTCGGTCCTCTTGGCCATATCACCCTCGGTCGGATACCGCCCCCCTTTCCGTCATGGCCGGGCGAAGACCCACGGCTGTCCGGTTGGGGCGAGCAACGCTGTTCGGAGTTTGGCGCCGTACTGGGCTCGGTCGCCGCGCGGACGTCGGCGTGGACACGCTCGGCGCCGACGGCGCAA
>JBBDQV010000042.1:0-9996 GCA_040905845.1 Alphaproteobacteria bacterium
ATCCCCGCCACCGATAACCAATTGCAATTATTCGCTTAACCACCGGACAGTAGTGCCACTCACCCCTTCTTCCTGAGCAGCACGTAGAGCGCGCCGTCGCCGCCGTGGCGCGGTTGGGCCGTGGCGAAGGCGAGCACGCGCGGGCGCAGCGCGGGCTCGTTGAGCCAGCGCGGCACCAGCTCGCGCAGCACGCCGGCACCTTCGGCCCCGCGCCGGCCGTGGCCGGTGACGACGAGAACGCAGGTTCGCTCGCGCCCCTGGCACGCGGCGAGGAAGGGAACCAGCGCGTCGTGCGCGCGGGCCCGCGAGAGGCCGTGCAGGTCGATCGTGGCCTCGATCGGCAGCAGGCCCCGGTTAAGGCGTTGCAACGTGCGCCGGTCGAGCCCCGGTCCCTTGCCGGCGTGGAGCGCGGGCGCGGTTCCCGCCTTGGGCGCGGCCGGCGGCGCACGCTCCTCGCGAGTGGGTACGACAGGCGCCTTGGCCGGCTCGGCGGGCGGCGCGACCTCGGGCTTGCGCGGCGGCGCCTTGCCGGGCAGGGGATCGGTGCCGCGCATGGCCCACCACCAGGCGAGCTCGTCCTCGGCCGTGCGGCGGCGCGGTTTCCGATCACGCGTCGCCATCGACCAGCACGATGTGCAGCCGGCGCGGGCCATGGGCGCCGCGCTGGATCGTCTGCTCGATGTCGGCGGTGCGCGACGGCCCGGTAATCAGGTTGACCGTGCGCGGAATGACGGCGTGCTCGGCGCGCAGCCGCGCCCAGATCTCCTCGTACGTCCCGGCGACGTGGCGTGTCGGCAGCACGACGACATGGGTCTCGGACAGGAAGTTGAGCGTGGTCGGGTTCGCCGGCCCCGACAGGATGACCAGCGTGCCGGTCTCGGCGACGGCGCCGAACGCGCCGGTGATGCCGACCAGATCATCGCCCTCGGTGCGTCCACGCCTGAGCTTCAGCATGGGCGCGCCGCCCCACGGCAGCGCGTCGAGGAAGGGATCGGGGGCAATCGCCGCCTCGGCCGGCAGGTTCTGGGACGCGAGGTAGCGCGCGATCGCCGCCGGCAGCTCGGCCATCGAGGCCAGCCGCTCGCTAGTGCCGCCGACCTCGCCCGCCATGGCACGGAACAGCGCGACGCGGTCCTCGTGGCCGACCAGGCCGCGCGCCGGTACCAGGTTCGGCGCGTGGCGCGCCAGGCGGTCCTCGACCGCGGCGGGGTCGGTGCGCCCCAGCGCCTTGCGCACACGGCCGAGGATGTCGTCGCGCGAAGCGCTCACCGCCGGCCCGCGGCCCACAGGGAATGAAACGTGCGGCCTTCGGGCGCCGGCAGGTCGCGGCTCGCGGTCCAGCCGCCGGCGAGCGGCAGGCGCGCGATCCGGCCGCGCCCGCTGCCGAGCGTCGCCAGGATGCGCGCCGCGAGCGCCGCGACGCTCCGGTAGAGCCTGGGCCGCGCCGCAACGAAGCACCACAGCCCTAGGCCCCGGCGCGCCGCGGCCGGCGCCAGCCCCGTGGCGAATTCGCGCTCGCGCCAATGGCGCAGCATGCGCGGCAGCGGGATGCGCATCGGGCAGACCTCCTCGCAACGCCCGCACAAGGTCGAGGCGTTGGGCAAATGGTGCGCCTCGGCCAGCCCGATCAGCGCCGGGCTCAAGACGGCGCCCATGGGGCCGGGGTAGACCCAGCCGTAGGCGTGCCCGCCCACGGTGCCGTAGACCGGGCAGTGGTTGAGGCAGGCGCCGCAGCGGATGCAGCGCAGGATGTCCTGGAGCTCGGTGCCCAGGAGCTCCGATCGACCGTTGTCGAGCAGCACGACGTGGAACGCCGCCGGCCCATCCAGGTCGCCGGGTCGGCGCGGCCCGGCGCTGAACGTCGTGTAGGTCGAGAACTCCTGGCCCGTGGCCGAGCGCGCGAGCACGCGCAGAATGGTCGTCGCGTCCTCGAGCGTCGGCACGACCTTCTCGAGGCTGGCCAGCACGACATGGACGCCGGGCAGCGTCTGGGTCAGGTCGCCATTGCCTTCGTTGGTCACGATCACGGTCTGGCCGGTCTCGGCGATCAGGAAGTTGGCGCCGGTGATGCCGACGTCGGCCTCGAGGAACCGGCGGCGCAAGACCTCGCGCGCCTCGGTCACCAGCTCGGGAATGCCGTCGAGCCGCTTGGACCGATCGCCCGCGTGGTGGTGGGCGACGAACAGGTCGCTGATCTGCTCTTTGTTCTTGTGCACCGCGGGCGCGATGATGTGGCTCGGCGGCTCGTGGGCGAGCTGGATGATGTACTCGCCGAGGTCGGTCTCCACGGGCTGGATGCCGTTGGCCTCGAGGAACGGGTTGAGCCCGATCTCCTCGGCGATCATGGTCTTGCCCTTGGTCACCGTGCGCGCGTTCACCGCCCGGCAGATGCCGAGCACCACCGCGCGCGCCTCGGCCGCGTCGCGGCACCAGTGAACCATCCCGCCCGTCTCGACGACCTTCGCCTCGAAGCGCTCGAGGTAGAGGTCGAGGTGGGCGAGGGTGTGGTCCTTGATCGCCTTCGCCTGGTCCCTGAGCGCGTCGAACTCCGGCAGCTTGGCGCGCGCCTGGGCCCGCTTGTCGATGAAATGCCCCTTGAGCCGCGCAAGCGCCTTCTGGAGCTGGGCGTCGGCGATCGCCGCGCGCGCGTTCGCCGGAAAGTCGTGGGCCGTCGAATGCATGGGGCTAGCTCGCCTCGCCGATCGCCGGGACGTTGGCCATGCCGGCGAGCACCTCGGCGACGTGGCGCGCGGTCATCGGGCGCCCTTCGCGCCCGAGCCGGCCGGCCATGTTGAGCAGGCATCCCATGTCGCCGGCGAGCAGCGTCGCGGCGCCCGTGTTCGCCGCGTCGGCGACCTTGTCGGCGACCATGCGCGCGGAGATCTCGGGGTACTTGACGCAGAACGTGCCGCCGAAGCCGCAGCAGACTTCCGGATGCTTCATCTCCTTGAGCGCGAGCCCGGCGCCCGTGGCCAGCAGCTTGCGCGGCTGGCCGTGCACGCCGAGCTCGCGCAGGCCCGAGCACCCATCGTGGTAGGTGACCGCGCCGTCGAACGCGGCCGCGACGCGTTCGACGCCGGCGACGTCGACCAGGAACTCGACCAGCTCGTGGGTTCGACGGCTAAGCGCGTGGGCGCGCGGCTCCCACACCAGGTCGCCCTTGAACACCTCGGGGTAGTGCACCTTGATCATGCCGGCGCAACTGCCCGAGGGCGCGACCACGTGATCGTAGCCCTCGAACGCCTCGATGACCTGTTCGGCGAGCCGGCGCGCCGACGCGCGGTCGCCCGAGTTCCAGCCCGGCTGGCCGCAGCACGTCTGCACCGGCACCGCGACCGCGTAGCCGGCGGCCTCGATCAGGCGCGCGGCGGCGAACCCCACGGTCGGCCGGAACAGGTCGACCAGGCACGTGACGAACAAGGCGACACTTCCGCGCGGGCTGTGCGGCACGTCGGGCTCCTCGAAGGACGGCCAGAGAATGGGTCGGGCGCAACGGCCGCGCAAGCGCGACGGACGGCGCCCCTCCAGCTCCGCTTGTAACAGGCGAATCAGCCCGACTACTCTGACCTTGGGGCGTCGATTGGGGGAATCATGCAGGGCCTGCTATTCACGCAGGACTTCCTGTTGGAAGGCATCACCGAGACAGAGGCTTGGCGTGGGCTTCCGGGCGATGAGCTTGCGGCGTTCAGGACCCGTGTGGCCGAGGTGTTCGCCAGATTTCCTGTTGAGGAAAGCCCCAACGAAGCCACGACGGAGCGCAACCTTATCGACCCCGTTCTGAGGGCGCTGGGGTGGCAAGACTTTCTCGTCCAGCAGTCGGCGGGTCCTCGCCGCGAAAGCGTTCCGGACTACTTGCTGTTTCGCAATGCGGAAGCCATGCGTGTGGCGAACCGCCGGCGTCGGGATGACGAACGGTACCGACACGGCACCGCCATCGTCGAGGCCAAGGCATGGCAGCGTCCGCTCGATCGCGCACCGGGCCATCGCGGCGCAGAACCCGATCTGTTCGATGACGGTGTGCCATCGACCCAGATGCTTCGCTATTTGACGCGCGCTGAAACTGCGTCGGACCGGCGAATCCAATGGGGCATTCTGACCAACGGGCGGCTTTGGCGCCTTTATTTTCAGGGTGCCCGGTCGCGCACCGAGGAGTTTCTCGAGCTGGACCTGGCCCTCCTTGTCGGCGCGCCGGGCGTGGTACCCGATCTGTTCGCGCAGGAGAACACGTCACCCGATCACCTCCTCAAGGTCTTTCTCCTCGCCTTCCGCAGGAACGCGTTCTTGCCCGAAGCGGACGGCCGGACTTTCCATGTCAATGCGCTCGCAGAAGGACGCCATTGGGAAGTCAGGGTCGCGGAAGACCTCAGTCGAGTCGTCTTCGATGACGTGTTTCCCTCGCTCGTTCGTATCCTGACGGCTCGCGATCCTGGGGCACCGCGACTGCCCTCAGCGGAATATCTGGAAGAAGTTCGCGTCGCGGCGTTGACCTTGCTATACCGACTGCTATTCGTGCTCTACGCCGAGGATCGCGGGCTGCTTCCTGTGCGCGAAGAGCGTTACAGAGTTTACGCATTGCGCAGGATTCGCGACGATGTGCGTGAACGCATCGATAGTCGCGACGCCTTCAGCCACACTCAGGAACGGCTCCATAGCAATCTGAAGGAACTTTTCCGCGCCATCCACGGTGGCGACGAAGGGATTGGCCTGCCGCCTTACAACGGCGGCCTGTTCGATCCGTTGCTACACCCCCTTCTCGAGCGGGTGACGATTCCCGACGCGGACTTTGCGGCCATTCTCGACGCGCTGTCACGGCGCGAGGAGGGAGGGCGCCGAAAGTGGATCAACTATCGCGACCTTTCGGTCCAGCAACTCGGCTCGATCTACGAGCGCCTCTTGGAGCGCGCCGTCGTGCAGAACGCGGACGAAGTGATCACGGTTCAGCCGGATGCCTTCGCCCGCAGGACGACGGGCAGTTACTACACTCACCAGGACCTAGTGGACCTGATCATCAAGCGCGCCGTCGGCCCGCTTCTCGACGAAAGGTGGACCGCGTTTGAAGCGAAGTGCAACGAGCTGCGGTCAGCAAGAAGCCCGAGGTTCCAACGCATAGCGGATTTGCAGCATATCGACGCGGCGACCGCGTTCCTCGACATCAAGGTCTGTGACCCGGCCATGGGCAGCGGGCACTTCCTGGTTTCCCTTGTCGATTACCTCGCTGATCGCACGCTCCAGGCCGTCGCCGACGCCGAGGACATGGTGACCTGGGCGGACAAGGAGGCGCCCTATCGCTCACCACTCGGTGTCCGCATTGCCGAGATTCGACGGCGCATCCTGGAGAACGCCCACGCGGGAAACTGGACGATCGACGAGGACCAACTCGACGATCGCCGCATCGTGCGGCGCATGATCCTGAAGCGCGTGATCTACGGCGTGGACAAGAACCCCATGGCCGTCGAGTTGGCCAAGGTCGCGCTCTGGCTCCACACGTTCACGGTGGGCGCGCCTTTGTCGTTCCTCGACCACCACCTGCGCTGTGGCGATGCGCTGTTCGGTGAATGGGTCGGGCAGACGATGGCCGACATCAGGCGGCGCTACGGGTTATTCGTGAACGAATATGTGCAGCGGGCACAGAATACCGCGGCGGGCATGCAGCATATCGAGCAGTTGACCGACGCGGACATCGCGGAGGCCAAGGCGTCATCGGCTGAGTTCGAGGGAATCGTCACGGCGACTGCTCCCCTGGAATCGTTTCTCGATGTGCGACAGGGGCTTCGTTGGCTTTCGGACTCGGGTCCTTTGGCCGGTTTCAAGCGCGAGGCCGTCGATGGACTTCTTAGCGGAAACTTCGGTGATCCGGTCGCCATCGCGGAAGGAAGCGTGACCATCGAGGTCCCCACGGTCGAAGGCGCGCCGAAGGCGGATGCACAACATGGGAAAGCGAAGAAAGCAACCGGTTACGACGATCGGACCGTGCGGATCGCGATCGTGGCCGCGGTCGAGGGTTCTCGAGCTATCGCGAGTCGAGAGCGCTTCTTGCACTGGGAAGTCGCGTTTCCTGGCGTCTGGCGCAATTGGGAAAGCCTCGAACCTCATGGAGGCTTCGACGCGGTTATCGGCAACCCGCCTTGGGATCGTATCAAGCTCCAGGAGGTCGAATGGTTCGCCGGACGCCGGCGCGACATCGCGACGGCCGCCCGCGCCTCGGACCGCAAGGCCATGATCGACAGGTTGCGCCGACGGCACGATCCGCTCTGGCGCGACTATGAGGAGGCGAAGCACCGCGCCGAGACCATGGCCAACGTCGCGCGCTCGTGCGGCGATTTCCCCTTGCTGTCGGCGGGCGACATCAACCTCTATGCCCTGTTCGTCGAGCGCGCGCACAGGCTGGTGAAATCGGATGGTCTGGTCGGCTTGCTCACCCCGTCGGGCATCGCTTCCGACTTGACCGCGAGCCGCTTCTTTCGCGGAATCGCAACCACGGGCCGGCTGGCCGCGCTCTTCGATTTCGAGAACAGGAGACCCGGCGAAAAGCATTTCTTCCCGGATGTCGATAGCCGCTTCAAGTTCTGCGTCTATGTCGCCCGCGGCGAGGGACGGCGATTCAATCACGCCGACTGCGCTTTCTATCTGCATGGCGTGAACGAACTCGATAGCCCGGAGCGTCGGTTCGCCCTCACCGCCGCCGATTTCGAGCGCATCAACCCCAACACGGGCACGGCGCCAGTGTTCCGCACCCGGCGCGACGCCGAACTGACGAAAGCGATCTATGGGAGCGCGCCCGTACTGGTCGATCGTCGCGAGAGCCCGCCGACTTTCGCGTGGCCCGTGCGCTACGTCCGCATGTTCGACATGACCAACGACGCCGGATTGTTTCGAACGCGGGAGGAACTCCAAGCGGATGGCTTCTACCCGGTCGCTGGCAACCGGCTTCTGCGCGGCGACGACGTCTTCGTTCCACTCTACGAAGGCAAGATGGTCCAGGCATACGACCACCGCGCCGCGAGTGTCGTCGTGAACCTGGACAACGTCAACCGGCCGGCCCAACCCATGCCGGCGACCGACGACCAGCACGCCGATGTGAATTGGTGTCCAGCACCTCAGTTCTTCGTTTCTGCGCATGAATCGGAATCACGGGTAGTCGTATTCCGGCCGACGCCTGGCAATCGTGATTCCCGTATAATCGACTGCGCGGCAGCGTGGTTCCTCGCCTTCAAGGACGTGACGGCGCCGACGAACGTGCGAACCATGATCGCGGGAATCATTCCTCGCACGTCCGTCGGAAATACACTCCCGCTCCTCTTGCCTTCGGTGTCACTCACGCCCCATCCCGAAGCACCGCATGAGAAGTGGCAACGCTTCGAGGAAGACGTTAAATCTCAGATTGCGCGGTATGTCGGGATAGCGCCGCTCTTGCTCGCGAACCTCAACGCATTCGCGTATGACTATTTCGCACGTCAGAAGGTGCATGGCCAGCACCTGAACTTCTTCATCGTCGAGCAAGTTCCCGTGATCGCTGAGCACAGTTTCGAGCAGCGCTTTGGTCGCCTGACGGCTCGCGAGCTGGTATGCCGAGAGGTGCTTAGGCTCACCTACACGTCGCACGAGATGGCGCCGTTCGCGCGAGACATGGGCAACGACGGCCCGCCGTTCCAATGGGACGCGGAGGACCGCCGACACCGACGCGCTCGCCTCGATTCGGTTTTCTTCCACCTTTACGGGATCGCCCGCGATGATGCCGCCTATGTCCTCGATACGTTTCCCATCGTGCGCCGGGAGGACGAGGCCGCGTTCGGCCGCTATCGCACCAAGGACCTCGTCCTCGGGTACATGAACGCGCTTGCCGCCGGCGACACGGACACGGTCGTCGATGCCTGATGGCGCGACGGGCGGCGCTCAGTCCCGCTTGCGGCAGCGGATTTCGATTGGGATGAGGCCGCCCTCGGCGAGGCCGCGCGCGATGTTCGCGCTCGCCTGGGCCGCCCGATCGCCGTGGACGAGTTGAACCACCCGCTGCGGCGACTTCTCGCCCCGTTCGACCGCCGCGCGCATGCGGGCATTGTAGGCGAGCGTCTCGCGCAGGGTGTCGCGCCAGGCGGTGACCGCGAAGCCCGCCGCCTCGAGCCCCAGCCGCGTCGCCTCGGGCGTCGCGAGGAAGCTCGCCTCGGCCGTGGCCGCCCACGGCGTCGGGAACTCGACCGGCGCGCCGGGGCCAAGCCCGATCTCGGCCAGCACCACCCAGGCCTTCGGCTTCAGCACCCGGTGGATCTCGCGATAGAAGCCTGGTTTGTCCGCGATGTTCATCGCCACGTTGAGCGAGTAGGCGCCGTCGAACGTGCCGGCCGCGAACGGCATGGCGAGCGCGTCGCCCTGCTCGAAGACGACGCGCGAGTCGAGGCCGACGAGACGCGTGATGTGGCGGGCGACGGCGCAGAACTCGGGCGTCAGGTCGATCCCGGTCACGCGGCAGCCGAAGCGGTCGGCGATCAGGCGCGCCGGCCCGCCGATGCCGCTGCCCACGTCGAGCACATGATCGCTCGCCGCGATGTCGAGCGTCGCCGCCAGCTCCTCGGTCGCCTCCAGGCCGCGGCCGTGGAACTGGTCGTAGGGCGCCAAATCGGCCAGGGTCGGGCGGTCGGGATCGACGCCGTCCTGCCGTAAGGCCGCGCGCAGCCGGTCCAGCAGGTCGCCGCTCGTGTAGTGGTCGGTTACAGGGGTTGTCATGGTCATGTGATCCTCAAGGCGCGCTCGCGACCGTCAGCATCGTGGGCAGCAGGACGTAATAGCCGCCGGTGTGCTTCATGGTGCCGGCGCGCCATTCGGCTTCCGCGCCGCCGCCCCAGTAGAGGTCGCCGCGCACCGGGCCCTTGATCGCGCCGCCGGTGTCCTGGGCGATCACGAGCCGGCGCCACGTCTCGTCGGGCGCGCCCTCGGCCGGCCCCGGCACCGTGACCTCGAGCCACAACGGCACGCCCAGCGCGATGAACCGGCGATCGACGGCGAGGCTGCGCGCGGGCGTCAGCACAACCCCCATGGCGCCGACCGGGCCTTCGCCGTCGAGCTCGCGAAAGAACACGGCGGAGGGGTTGAGGTTCATGACCGCGCGCGCCTCGTCCGGGTGCTGCGCAAGCCAGGCCTTGATCGTCTGCAGCGAGACCTCGTCCTTGGTCAACGCGCCGCGCTCGACCAGCGCCTTGCCGATCGCGAAATACCGCCGGCCGTTCTGCGCGGCGTAGCCGACGCGCATCACGCCGCCCTCGGCAAGCCGCACCTGGCCCGAGCCCTGGATCTCGAGGAAGAACGCATCGATCGCGTCATCGACCCAGGCCAGCACGGGCGCCGTACCGTCAACCGCGCCATCGGCGATCGCCGCGCGGTCCGGGTAGGGCTGCAGCGCGCCCGCCTCGACGCGCCCGGCGATCGAACGGCCCGCCAGGTCCTCGGCGAACTGGCCGAGGTCCACGGTCACCAGGTCCTCGGGGCGGCCGTAGAGCGGCACGGCGAAGCGCTGGGAGGCAGCGCGGCTGCCGTCGAGCACCGGCTCGAAATAGCCGGTGAACAGGCCGTCGGCCACGCCGTTGTTGGTCGCGCGCCAAGGCTGGAACCAGGTCTCGAAGTAGGCGCGCGCCGCCGCCGGATGGCCAGGCGGCACGTCGTTCGCCGCGACGCACGCCGTCCGCCAGTCGCCGACGACGCCGAAGTCGCCGTTGCGGCCCAGGGCGTCGGAGGCGTCCCGCTTGGCCCAGATGGCGCAGCCGCGTTTGAATGTATCGAGCGCCGAGGCGTGGTCGTCGTCGGCCCAGCCGGCGAGATCGGCGAAGCGCACGGACTCGAGCGCCAGCGCGTCCTCGACGGGCGGCGGCGCGGCGCAGGCGGCGAGCACAAGGAGCGCCAGGAGCGCCGGCGCGCGCGCCCGGCGCATCAGCTCGGGCTGCGGGGGGCGACCAGCAACCAGTTGGGGTCGCGCGAGCGCGTGTCGCGCTCGAACGTCCACAGGTC
>JBBDQV010000043.1:0-9918 GCA_040905845.1 Alphaproteobacteria bacterium
ATCGCCGGCGCCGAGCCGGCGCACCTTGCTGGCGTTGGACTTGACCACGGTCGCGCCCATGGTGACCTGGCCGTCGCCGGCGACGACGACGCGCCCGCCACGGCGCACCGAGAGGACGGTGGTGCCGTGCCAAAGGGTCGCGGACGAGGAGGTCATGAGGGGAGTTCCAGGCGCGTCGGGGAGTCCACGATGTGGGCACGCGGCTCCGAGGGTCAAGGGCGGCGGGCTGGCGAAGCCGAACGCTTCCTGCTACAAGACCGGCCGCCCTTGATCCAACCCCAGCTTCGCGATGGCGAGCTTCTGCGTCTTCACCGCGGACCACCTGCCGTTGAGCGACCCCAGCGCCGTGATCCTGGTCGGCGACGGCTTCTCGTGGCCGGCCGCCGCGCTCGGGCCGCTGTGGGCGCTCGGCCACGGGCTCTGGTTCGCGGCGGCGGCGCTCGCGGGGCTCGCGCTCGGGATCGGCGCCGTGGCGAACCTCGCCGGTCTCGCGCCGGGCAGCGCGACCGCGCTGCAGATCGGCCTCGCGCTCCTCATCGGCTGGCACGCGCCCGACATCCGAACCCAGGACCTGTGGCGTCGCGGCTATCGGGTCGACGGTTTGATCGTCGCGCCGAGCCTGATCGAGGCGGAATGCCGCTATTTCGGCACGCGCGTCGGAGCCAGGCCATGAGCGAGCGCAAGCCCGACGCGGCGATCGAACGCGTGACCAACCTCGGTGACCCCGATCTCGAGGAGCTGTGCGACGCGACCGACGCGGCCATCCTGGACGGCAACGGGTTCGGCTGGCTTCAGCCGCCCGCGCGCCACCGACTCGCGGCCTACTACCGGGGCATCCTGATCGTCCCCGAGCGCGAGCTGTTCGCCGGCCGGCTGGATGGCGTCATCGTCGCCTCGGCCCAGCTCTGGCGCGCGCCGCGCAGCAACGAGGCGCAGGCCTTCGCCGGTACGCTCACGGCCCATTGGGTCGCGCCGTGGGCGCGCGGCCACGGGCTCGCCCGCATGCTGCTCAAGGCGGTCGAGGACCGCGCGGCCGAGCTCGGGCTTTCGCACCTCAAGCTCGACGTGCGCGAGACCCAGGAGGCGGCGATCCAGCTCTACGAGGCCAACGGCTACACCCACTGGGGCACCTTGCCGGCCTACGCCCGGATCGGCGGCAAGCTGGTCGCCGGTCGGTTCTACGTGAAGCGCTTGGCGCGGGCCAAGGTGGCCAAGGCCAAGACGGCGTCCTGATACCGTCGCGCCAATGTATAGAGACTTCAAGACGTCCTCGTGCTGAGCCTGTCGAAGCACGAGGGCCGGTGCACCGCCTCGTCCTTCGACGAACCCAGGACGAGGCGAATCGAGAGTCGATACATTTGCTCGCCGGTATGTCGCACTCGTTAACCGGGGTTAACCAAAGGTTAACCAAGTGTCGGCACTCCTGATGGCGGAGCGCATGATGAACCGGACCATGAGGGCATGGCGATGAACGACGCTGCACGGCCGACGCTCGCGACGCTCGAGGATTTCTACGCCGCCACGGTCGCCCAGAAGGGCGCGAAGCCCGATGCGTCGCGGGTTGCCGAACTGCTCGCCCAGGACGTGCGCAAGATCGCCAAGAAGCTTGGCGAGGAGGCGGTCGAGACCGCCGTGGCCGCGGTCGCCGGCACCAAGGGCGACGTGGTCGCCGAAAGCTCGGACCTGTTGTTCCGCTTGCTCGTGCTGTGGGCCAAGGTGGGCGTCGATCCGGGCAAGGTGATGGCCGACCTGGTCAACCGGCACGGCCCGAAGACGCGCCCCGCGCCCGCCGCCGGAGGCAAGTGATGGCGTACGACGAAGCCAACATTTTCGCCCGCGTCCTCAGGGGCGAGATTCCCAACAAGACAGTTTACGAGGACGAGCACGTGCTCGCTTTCCGCGACATCCGGCCCCTCGCTCCCGTTCACGTGCTGGTCATCCCCAAGGCCAAGTACGTCTCCTCCGACGACTTCGGCGCCAGCGCGCCCGCCGAGGTCGTCGTCGCGTTCTGGCGCGCGGTCAGCCGGATCGCGCGCGACCTCGGCCTCGCGGAGTCGGGCTACCGGTTGATCGCCAACCACGGCGCCGACAGCCATCAGGAGGTGCCACACTTCCACGTTCACATCCTGGGTGGGCGCGCGCTCGGCCCGATGCTCACGCGGCGTGACTGAAGCGGCGGCGAAGGCCGCGCGCACGGGCGTCGCACTCGTCCTCGGCGCGGCGGTCATCTTCTCGTTCAAGGGGATTCTCGCGAAGCTGCTCTACGCCGAGGGCGTCTCGGTGCCGACGCTGCTCGCGCTCCGCTTCGCGATCGCGTTGCCGCTGGTCTGGCTGATCGCTCGGCGCACCAACCCGTCGAAGCGCCCGCCGACCGGCGCCGAGCTCGCCGCGGTGGCCATCGGCGGCGTGCTCGGCTTCGGCCTCGCGCCGATCGCCGACTTCATCTCGCTCGCGCTCATCGACGTCTCGATCGAGCGCGTCATCCTGTTCTCGTTCCCGGCCTTCGTGCTGCTGTTCGAATCGGTGCGCGTGCGTCGCCCGCCCTCCGCGCGCCAGTGGCTCGCGCTCGCGCTGACCCAGACGGGCATCGTCCTCACCATGGGCGGGTTCGACGTGGCCAAGGTGATCGCCAACCTCGAGGGCTCGGCCTGGGCGATCGCCTCGGCGGCGTGCTACGCGGTCTACCTGATGGTCAACCAGGCGCACGGGCGCACGCTCGGCGCCGCGCGCTTCACCGCGCTCGGCATGAGCGCGGGTTCGGCGGCGATCCTGCTTTACTTCCTGGCCGAGGAGCCGATCGCCGCGCTCGGCGTTTCGACGCTGTCCTGGGTCTACCTCGCGGTCATGGCGGTATTCTCGACGGTCGTGCCGATGATCATGTTCACCGAGGGGATCAAGCGCATCGGCGCGGCGCGCGCCTCGCTGGTCGCGACCGTCGGGCCGCCGTGGACCGTGGCGCTCGCGGCTATCGTGCTGGGCGAGAGCTTCACGCTCCAGCAGGGTCTGGGTGGGGCGCTCGTCATCCTCGGTGTGCTCGCGCTCGAGAGCCGGATCGCATGGCGCGGCGCCAAGCCGGCCAAGGCACCCTGATATGAGCGAGGCCAGCGACCAGCACTAATACTAAAGGTCGTTGACGTTGACTCCTGCCGACGACGAACCCGTCATGGCGAGGAGGGCGAAACCCCCTTCGACGCCGCCCGCGGCGTCGTTCAGGGCAGGCTTGAAGCCATCCAGGGCAAGCGCTCGTGCGGCTGCCCTGGATCGCTTCGCCTTCGGCTCGCGATGACGGTTCGAAGTTTGCGGACGGGTCAAGATCAACGACCCTTGGTCTTATACCAGCGGCCGATGACGATGACCCCTAGCCTCGTGCTTCGAGACGCTGCCCTTCGACAAGCTCAGGGCGGCTCCTCAGCATGAGGCAAGGGGTTGTTCTTGTAAGAAAAAGCCTCGTCCTGAGGCGTGGGGGCGGTTGCCCCCCGCCCCCACGCCCGAAGGGCACGTCTCGAAGCCTGTCCTGAGCGACGCCGCAGGCGGCGTCGAAGGGGACGGGCTACGAGTCAATTTCAGGGACCTTTGGTATTATCCCGCGCGAACGGCGGCGAGGTGGGCGGCGAAGGCAGGCGTCGCCATCAGCGCGCGGCAGCGGGTGAAGCGGTTGGCGGCGTAGGCCCAGAAGTCGTCCACCGGGTTCTTGTTGGCGTGCTGGATCAGGCCCCACAACGTCCACAGCAGATCGCACATCGCCTTGTAGATGACCATGCGACCATGATCGGCGGGGCGCGCCGGCCCGTCGAAATAGCCCTCGAGCAGCTCGCGCTCGTGCTCGGGGCCGAACCCAGCCTCGACCGAGAGATCGCCGAGATCCCACATCGGATCGTTCACGCCCGAGTACTCCCAGTCCACCAGCCAAATGCGCCGACCGTCGTCGAGCAGGTTCTCGCACAGGGGGTCGCAGTGGCAGGGAGCGAGCGGCAGCTGGCGCGCCGCCAGCGCCTCGCGCACGGCCCGCGCCTCGGCCACGGTCTCGTGGTAGCCCTCGGGGAGCGTCGCGCCGAGCTTGTCGAGGTGGGCGAGGTAGCCGTCGATCATGGCGAACAGCTCGAAGCGAAAGGCGAACGCCTGGCCCGAGCGGTGCAGTCGGCGAAAGGCGCGGGCGGCACGGGCGGGCGCGCCGGGCCTCGCGCGCAAGACTTCGGGCGACATGGTGACGCCATCGCCGAGAAACCGCGTGACCATGATGCCGTCGTCCCCGAAGTGAAGCACCTCGGGGCTGACGCCGGCGGCGGCCGCGGCGCGCGCGTTGACCAGCTCGACCTTGCGATCGATGTAGCCCTCGGTGCCCTTGCCCGGCACGCGCAGGCAATAGACCGCGTCGCCGGCCTGGACTCGGAACACCAGGTTGGTCAACCCGCCCAGCCGCTCGATCTCGAGCGCGGTCGCCTCGAGTCGGCTCAAGAGCGGCACGCGCGCGAGCGCGGCGCGCGCAATGCCGAGGTCGGCCTCGCTCGTCACGGCGTCGTCCGACGCGTCCCCACGAACGCGGCCCAGCCGAGATGACCGGTGTGCGCCGCCTTGCGCCAGAGCGCGTAGCGCTCGAGCGTATCCTCGACGTCCGCCGCGCTCGCGATCGCGGCGAGCCGTGCCCGCTTGGCCACGATCTCGGCGGCGATACGGTCGAACGACGGGCGCACGTGGCGGCTCCAGTCCTCCGCGACGATGGCCTCGAACCCGGCCGCGCCGAGGCCCTTTCGATAGTCCTCGGCGGACCAGAAACCGGGCGCCGAGATCTCGGCGAGCAGGGCGGCGGCGCCCGCGCCCGGCTCACCCACGACGACGAGGTCCGAAACCGCGATCGTGCCGCCGGGCCGCACCACGCGCGCGGCTTCGGCCAGCGCGCGCGGTCGGTCGGTCGAGAACAGGAGCGAATCCTGGCACCAGTAGACGTCGAAGCTCGCGTCCGCGTAGGGCAGCGCGTGGTAATCGGCGAACTCGAAGCGGATGCGCTCGGCCGCCGGCCTGCCCTTCGTCCAGTCCGCGGCGATGGCGAGCTGGGCGCGCGCGATGTTGGTGGCGAGGACGCTCGCGCCGCGTTCGGCCGCGAGATACCGGGCGCTGCCGCCGACGCCGCACGCGGTCTCGATCACGCGGGCGTCCGGCGCGGCGCGGGCGAGCTCCGCCAGCCGGGCGGTCGCGCGCAGCGCGGCGGCGCGCAGGTCGTCGGTCTCGCCTTCCAGGAACCCCGGATGGATCTGGTCGCCGTAGACCTCGAGCATGGCCCGGTACATCGGCGCGTCGTAGCGCCTGGTGATCTCGGCCTGGAAATCGTCGGCGCTCGTCGTCATCGGCGGGCTCGCTTGCGGGCATGGATCATGCGTGAAACCGCGTGCCGCGAAAAGTGTCGTGCGCGGAAAACACGGCGGCGCGAGCGCGGATTCCGTAGCAAGATGGGACACAGCGACGGACGGAATGGGAGCCAGGGCCATGAACGATCATGCGCCGAATGAGATAAGCCGGCACGCGCCGTTCGGTACCCTCGCGCCCGTGCGGTCGCGGGGATCGCTCGGCCAGCTCACCGCTCGCCTGCGCGGGTCGCGCTTCCTGACCGTCGGCGTCCTCGGCGTCTCGATGTTCGCCTCGATGTTCGTGCTCGAGGTCATCGACGCGGACGAGGCCTTGACCGCGCGCTACCTCCTTCTGGAGGCGCTTGACCTCGCCGTGCTGGTCGGCTTCGCGAGCGCGATCGCGGCGCTAGTCCTCGGCCGCGTCTCGTCCCAGGCGTCCGAGATCGGCGAGCTCAGGGGCGACATCGAGGCGGCCAAGGCGCAGGGCAGCGCGTGGCGCGAGCGGATGCGCCGGCACATGGAGGATCTGGCGGAGGCGGTCCTGCGCCAGTTCCGCGACTGGGAGCTGACCGAGGCCGAGCAGGACATCGGCTTTCTGCTGCTCAAGGGCTTCTCGCTCAAGGAGATCGCGAACTTTCGCGCGACCCACGAAGGAACCGTGCGCCAGCAGGCGGCGGCGATCTACCGCAAGGCGGGGCTCGAAGGGCGCACCGCGCTCGCCGCCTTCTTCTTCGAGGACCTCTTGGCGCCGCCCATCAAGCCGGACGGCGACCGGGAAGCCGTTAACCTGCGTAGCTGATGCGGCGGTAGCCAAGCGCCGCGGCCGACGTCACGGTGGGTTCCAGCGGCCATCTTGTGATTGAACAGGCTTCTTCGATGCGGGCGAAAGCGGACCCGCCGCGGGACCAGCGGTCCCCATCCGGTGGGGGTCCGCGGCCGTGAAGAGGCGCGCTTTTCGCTACCTTCTGGCGGCGTTCGTGCTGGCGGCGTTCGCCGCGGGCATCTTCGTCGTCGTTTGGTTCCGCCCCATCGCAGTGAAAGTCGCGGCGTCGGAGCCCAACGTCCCCGTGCAAGTGTTCGGTCTCGGCACGATCGAAGCCAGGATTCTTTCCAGGATCGGGTTCGAGGCCGGCGCCACTCTAGTCGAGCTCGATGCCGATCAGGGCGATCTGGTGAAGAGGGGCGACGTTCTCGCCCGGCTGCACAGCGCCGAGCAGGAGACCCGCGTCGCCAAGGCCCTGGCCGGCATCCTCATCGCCGAGGCGTCCGTGTCGATGGCGGACGCCGCCGTGGCGAAGGCGCGCGCCGTGCTGGAACAGAAGAAACAAACCGATCGGCGCAAACAGGAGCTCCTGGCGCGAGGGACCGTCGCCGCCGAGGTGGCCGAAACGGCTCAAATGGAGGAAGCGGTCGCCGCCGCCGAGCTTGCCGTGGCCCGCAGCGACGTCGAGGTGGCCCGGGCCGCTCGCGCCGACGCCCAGGCTCAGGCGGATTACGAGACGGTGCTTCTCGACCAGCACGTCCTCCTCGCGCCCTATGACGCGATCGTCGTCGAGCGCCACAAGGAAGTGGGTTCGGTCTTGGCCACCGGGGAGCCGCTCTTTACCCTGATCGCCCCCGAAACCGTGTGGGTGCGCGCCTATGTAGACGAAGCGCGCGCCGGCGGTATCCGTGTCGGACAGAAGGCCGAGGTCCGCTTGCGATCGCTGCCCCGCGAGACGTTCCAGGGCCATGTGGTCCGCATCGACATCGAGAGTGATCGGGTCACCGAGGAGCGCCGCGTCCATATCGCGTGCGACCGGTGCCCCGAATCTTTCCATCTCGGCGAGCAGGCCGAGGTGCTGGTCACGACCACGGTCCTCGACGCGGCCGTGCTGGTCCCGGAGACGGCGGTCGAGGGCTTCGACGGCTCGAAGGGGGTGGTCTGGACCGTCGAGGGCGGCGTCCTGCGCCGCCGTGCGGTCGAATTCGGTAACAGAACGCTCGACGGCCGCCTCGAGCTCGCCGATGGCCTTCCGGCGGGCGCGCGCGTCGTCATCGAGATGCGTCCGGATCTGCGCGAGGGCCGGGCTGCCACCATGGTCGAGAACCGGCCGCCATGAACCTGGCCTATCGCGACATCCGCCACAATCTCGGCCGCTTTCTCCTCACCTGCTTCGGGCTCAGCCTGTTGCTCGGCGTCGTGCTGTCGATGATCGGCATCTACCGGGGACTCGTCGAGGACGCGCTTGCACTCGCTCGGGCGCCGGGTGTTCACGTCTGGGTGGTCGAGTCCGGCACGCGAGGCCCCTTCGCGGAGTCGTCCCGAATCCCGGGGGACACCAGGGAAGCGATCGCGCGCCTCGACGGTGTCGCCGCCGCCGGCGCGGTCACGTACCAGTCGGTCGAGACCCAACGCGGCGGCGACAAGCTCCGGCTCTACGTCGTCGGCTACGAGCCCGGTCGTCCGGGAGGACCCGAGCGTGTCGCCGCCGGCAGGCCCATCGGACGAAGCCACTACGAGATGATCGTCGACCGGCGCACCGGCCTGTCGCTCGGAGCGCGCGTGCGGCTCGGGCGGCGAACGTTCACGGTGGTCGGGTTGACCGAGGACCAGGTTTCTTCCGGCGGCGACCCCGTCGTGTATGTCACGCTCCTCGACTCCCAGGAGCTTCAGTTCGAATTGGCGCCGCCCGCCGCCCGACGCCAGATCGCCGAAGGAACCGGCCCCGCCGACACCGACACGATCAACGCGGTCGTCGCGCGCGTGTCGCCGTACGTACCGGCCGAAAGCGTCACCGAGGCCGCGCGCCGTTGGAAGCATCTTTCGGCCATGACCCAGGCCGAGCAGGAAGCGATCCTGATCGGCTCCGTGGTGGAACGCGCGCGCAAGCAGATCGGCTTGTTCACGGGAATCCTCCTCGTCGTTTCGGCGGTGATCATCGCGCTGATCATCTACACCATGACCATGGACAAGCTGCGCGAGATCGCGACTCTCAAGCTCATCGGCGCGCCGGATCGCGCCATCGTCGCATTGATCGTCCAACAAGCCCTCGCCATGGGTGCGATCGGCTTCGGCTTCGGCGCGCTTCTGATCACCAGCGTAAAGGACTACTTCCCGCGCCGCGTCGTTCTCCAACCCGACGATGGCCTGGTCCTCGCGGCCGCCGTCGTCCTCGTCTGCGTCCTCGCGAGCGGCCTCGGGGTCCGGCTCGCGCTCAAGGTCGATCCGGCGACGGCGCTGAGCGGGTAGGGCCATGGCCGAATCGCGCGGGTCCGAGCCGCTTGTCAGCCTGCGAAACGTTTCCAAGCACTTCGGCGAAGGGCAGACGCGCGTCGACGCCCTGCGGCAGGTCGGCCTGGACGTGTTCCCCGGCCAGGTCGTCGGCCTGCTCGGCCCGAGCGGATCCGGCAAGACCACGCTGCTCAACGTGATCGGCTGCATCCTGGAGCCCAGCAGCGGCTGGATGAGCCTGGACGCCGATGTCGTCTATGATGGGCGCTGGTTACGATCCGACCTGCGCAAGCTTCGCCTCGAGAAGATCGGGTTCATTTTCCAGTTCCACAACCTTCTCCCGTTCCTCGACGGCACCGACAACGTCGCCGTCGTGCTCGACCTGGCCGGTTTCGACAAGGCCACATCCAGGGCGCGGGCGATCGAGCTTCTGGAGTATCTTGAAGTGGGCCATCGCAGGACCGCGATCCCGGCCAAACTGTCGGGTGGCGAGGCGCAGCGTGTCGCGATCGCGCGAGCTCTCGCCAATCGGCCTCGCATCATCCTGGCGGATGAACCGACGGCCGCGCTCGACTCGCAGCGCGCGGGTATCGTGATGGACCTATTGCGCAGGGTCGCGACCGATCAGCGGGCGGCGGTCATCGCCGTCACCCACGACGAGAAGATCTTTGATCGCTTCGACCACATCTTCCGGCTCCGCGACGGCCGTCTGGATCTAGGCGTGAAAACCGCGATGCCCGCCGCATCGGAGGCGATGCCGCGATAGCCGAGCGCCTCGGCGATGTGGGCGCGGCGCACGGCCTCCTTGCCATCGAGGTCGGCGAGGGTGCGCGCGACGCGCAGCACCCGGTGATAGCCGCGGGCCGAGAGCGTCATGCGCTCGGTCGCCTGGGCGACCAGGCTTGCTCCGTCGCCGTCGGGCGGTCGAGACGATGCGGAACGGAAGCGCAATCCCGCGCGGCGTCAGGGGCGAGAGGAGGCGGGGAAACAGGCTCGACATGGAGACGCCCATTCCACGGCGGAGGGCGTCTCGTTGGAGGCCGGATTCATGCCGCGACGAGGTGCGGCCAAGCCACTGGTCGCGAGAGAACGAGCGCGTGCCTGCCCTCACGAATCCTAGGCGCTGGCCCCGGCCTCGGGCGGCAATATCTCCAGATATTGACCGGGCATGAACTGGCACAGCGCATCGACCGGCCCCACCGGCGCCAAGGTGAGGATCACGGTATTCGGCCCGAGTCGCCCAATCCCGGCGACGCGAAGGTTCACCACACGCTCCTGATGCGGAACCACGTCATGCCACGCCAGCAGATCATGCCGGGCGACGAGATCATCTTCGATCGCATGACGCACCTCTGGCCGGCC
>JBBDQV010000044.1:0-9902 GCA_040905845.1 Alphaproteobacteria bacterium
GTCGACGCGGGGGCAACCGCGTCGACGCCTCACCACGAACGGCTTTTCCTCGGCCGTTCGTCCTGAGGAGGGCCGTAGGCCCGTCTCGAAGGGCGAAGGGAGCGCGTTCCCACCTGAACGGAAAGTGCCCTAGAACCTTTGCTACAACTACGACTAAGCCGCCGATTTCCGGCAAACGCCGCCACTCGCCCCTACTCCCACTCGATTGTGCCGGGGGGTTTGGCGGTCACGTCGTAGACGACCCGGTTGATGCCGGGCGCCTCGTTGACGATGCGGGTCGCGACGCGGCCCAGGAACTCGTGGGGGAACGGGAAGTAGTCGGCGGTCATGCCGTCGCTCGAGGTCACCGCGCGCAAGGCGCAGACGTGCTCGTAGGTGCGCGCGTCGCCCATGACGCCGACGGTCTTGACCGGGAGCAGCACGCAGAACGCCTGCCAGACCGAATCGTAGAGCCCCGCCGCGCGCAGCTCCTCGATGAAGATCGTGTCCGCCTTGCGCAAGACGGCGAGCTTCTCGGCGGTGATCGCGCCCGGAATCCGGATCGCCAGGCCGGGGCCAGGGAAGGGGTGGCGCTTGACCAGCCGCTCGGGCAGGCCGAGCTCGAGACCGAGCGCGCGCACCTCGTCCTTGAACAGCTCGCGCAGCGGCTCGACCAGCTTGAGGTGCATGCGGTCCGGCAGCCCGCCGACGTTGTGGTGCGACTTGATGGTGACGCTCGGGCCGCCGGTGACCGAGACCGACTCGATGACGTCGGGATAGAGCGTGCCCTGGGCCAGGAAATCCGCGCCGCCGACCCTGTGCGCCTCGCGCTCGAAGACGTCGATGAACGTCGCGCCGATGATCTTGCGCTTGGCCTCGGGATCGGTCACGCCCTCGAGCGCGCCGAGGAACACCTCGCGCGCATCGGCGTGGACCAGCGGGATGTTGTAGTGGTGGCGGAAGACCGCGACGACCTCGTCCGCCTCGCCGTCGCGCAACAGCCCGGTGTCGACGAAGACGCAGACGAGCCGGTCCCCGATCGCCTCGTGGATCAGGACCGCCGCGACCGATGAATCGACCCCGCCCGAGAGCCCGCAGATCACGCGCCCGTCGCCGACTTGGCGGCGGATGCGCTCGGTCGCCTCGGCGTGGAAGGTCGCCATCGACCAGTCGCCGGCGCAGCCCGCCACGTGGCGGGCGAAGTTGGCGATCAGCCTGGCGCCATGAGGGGTGTGGACGACCTCGGGGTGGAACATCAGCCCGTAGTAGCGCCGGCGGTCGTCGGCGATGACGGCGAACGGCGCGCCTTCACTCGCGGCCACGGCCCGGAACCCCTCGGGCAGCCGGATGACGCGGTCGCCGTGGGACATCCAGACCTGCTCGCGGCTGCCCTTGGCCCACGCCCCTTCAAACAGGTCGCAATCCTCGGTCACGTCGACGAAGGCGCGGCCGAACTCGCGGTGGTCCGAGGTCTCGACCGCGCCGCCCAGGTGCTCGACCATGGCCATCTGCCCGTAGCAGATGCCGAGCACGGGCACGCCGAGCTCGAAGACGATCGCCGGCGCGCGCGGGCTGGTCGCCTCGGTCAGCGAGGCAGGCCCGCCCGACAGCACGATGCCGCGCGGCGCGAACGCCTCGATCGCCCGCGCGTGGGCGTCGAAGGGAAAGATCTCGCAGTAGACGCCGGCCTCGCGGACGCGGCGCGCGATGAGCTGGGTGACCTGCGAGCCGAAATCGAGAACGAGGATGCGCTCGGTCACGGGCCTCCGCCGCGCGTCACCGTCGGCTCAGCCGCCATGGGCCGCCCGATAGGCCGCCACCGCCTCGGCCAGCTCGTCGCGCTGCTCGCAGCCCGACGGGCAGATGGTCTCGAGCGAGGCCAGGTGCTCTTCGGCCTTGGCCAGGTCGTCGAGCTTCAGATAGGCCTCGCCGATGTACTCGTGGGCGTCGGCGAGCTCGGGATCGAGTCTCAGGGCCTCGGTGTAATGGACGAGCGCGGTTTCGTAGTCGCCGGTCTTGCGGTAGGCGTAGCCGAGCAGGTTCTGGGCGTCGGCGTTGGCCGGGTCGGCCGCGACGGCCTTCTCGAGCTTCGAGATGGCGCCCTTGAAGTTGTTCTGCTTCACCAGCTTGCGGCCTTCCTGGTAGTCCGCGTCGCCGGTGCTCGCGCTGGTCGTCGTGGTCGACGAGCCGCTGCTCATGGCGAACGCGCCCGAGCCGGCGACGGCCAACACCGCGAACACGGCAAGAACGCTGACGAAAATCCGATTCATCGAAACGTCTCCTACTATTGCCGAATACCCCTCCGCAGAGGGATGAACACTCGGGATGCCTCCCCGCTTCCCCTAGATAGGGCCCGTGCGAGGATTCCGCAACGCATCGCGGGTGCCGTTCGTCATCGGTCGAGCGGATAGTTGGGCGCCTCGCGGGTGATGGACACGTCGTGAACGTGGCTTTCCCTGAGCGCCGCGTCGCTCACGCGCCGGAACGTGCAGTGGCGCTTCATCGTCGCCGTGTCGGCGCAGCCGGTGTAGCCCATGGCGGCGCGCAAGCCGCCGACGAGCTGATGGACCACGGCGGCCACGGGGCCCTTGTAGGGGACGCGCCCCTCGATCCCTTCGGGCACGAACTTGAGGTTGTCGCGCACCTCCTGCTGGAAGTAGCGATCGGCCGAGCCGCGCGCCATCGCCGACACCGAGCCCATGCCCCGGTAGGACTTGTACGAGCGGCCCTGGAACAGGAAGACCTCGCCGGGGCTCTCGTCGGTGCCGGCGAACAGGTTGCCGATCATGGCGCAGTCGGCCCCGGCGGCGATCGCCTTGGCGAGGTCGCCCGAGAACTTGACGCCGCCGTCCGCGATCAGCGGCACGTCGGCCTTGCGGCACACTTCGGCGGCGTCGAGGATCGCGGTGAGCTGCGGCACGCCGACGCCGGCGACGATGCGGGTGGTGCAGATCGAGCCCGGCCCGATGCCGACCTTGACCGCGTCGGCGCCGGCCTCGATCAGCGCCCTGGCGCCGTCGGCCGTCGCCACGTTGCCGGCGATGATCTGGGCCCGGTTGCTCAGCCGCTTGATGCGGTCCACGGCCTCGACGACGCCCTGGGAGTGGCCGTGGGCGGTGTCGACCACGATGACGTCCACGCCGGCGTCGAGCAGGGCCTGGGCGCGCTCGAGCCCGGGGGCGCCGACGCCGGTCGCGGCGCCGACGCGCAGCCGCCCCTTGTCGTCCTTGCAGGAGTCGGGGAAGGTCTTCGCCTTCTCCATGTCCTTGACGGTGACGAGGCCGACGCAGCGGAACGCTTCGTCCACGACCAGCAGCTTCTCGATGCGGTAGTGATGCAGCAGCCGTTTGGCTTCGTCCGGGCCGACGCCGTCGCGCACCGTGACCAGGTTCTCCTTGGTCATCAGCTCGCGCACGGGCTGGCCGAGGTCGGTCGCGAAGCGCACGTCGCGGTTGGTTAGGATGCCGGCGAGCCGGCCCGAGCCGGGCTCGACAACGGGGATGCCCGAGATGTTGTGCTCCGCCATCAGCCTGAGCGCGTCGTCGAGCGTCGCGTCGGGCCCGATGGTGACCGGGTTGACGACCATGCCCGATTCGAACTTCTTGACCCGGCGCACCTCGTCGGCCTGGCGCGCGATGTCGAGGTTCTTGTGGATGATGCCGAGGCCGCCGAGCTGGGCCATGGCGATCGCCATCGGGCCCTCGGTGACCGTGTCCATCGCCGCCGAAACCAGCGGAATGCCGAGCGCGGTCGAGCGCGTCAGTCGCGTGCGAACGTCGGTCTGGGCGGGCAGAACTCGCGAAAAGGCCGGTACGAGCGTGACGTCGTCGAAGGTAAGAGCCTCTTCGAGAACGCGCGCTGACATCCTTGCCTTGCCCACGATGGGGAATGGCGCGCCACTATACACATCGCCGACCGGTTGCCAAGGCCGATCACCCCGGGCCGGCGGCTCGGAACCCCGTGGCGACCAGGTAGACCTCGCGCGAGTCGGCGCGGCTCGCGGGCGGCTTGACGTGACGCACGGCGCGGAACTCCCGCTTGATCGTGGCGAGCAGCTCGCCCGTGGCGCCGCCCTGCAGCACCTTGCACACGAAGGCGCCGCCCGGCGCGAGCAGGCGGCGGGCGAGGTCCAGGGCGGCCTCGGCGAGCGCGACGACGCGCAGGTGATCGGTCGCGCGGTCGCCGGTCGCCGGCGCGGCCATGTCGCTCAGGACGACGTCGGCCGGGCCGCCGAGCGTGTCCACGATCGCCACGATCGTTGACTCATCGGTCGCGTCGGCGGTCAGCACCGCGACCCCGGGGATCGGCGCCACCGGCAGAAGGTCGACGGCGACAACCTGGCCTTTCTCGCCGACCCGCGCCGCCGCGACCTGGGACCAGCCGCCGGGCGCGGCGCCCAGGTCGACGACCTTTCCCCCTGGACGGAACAGCCCGATCCGCTCGTCGAGCTGGATCAGCTTGAACGCGGCGCGCGAGCGCAAGCCCTTGGCGCGCGCCGCCTTGACGTAGGGGTCGCGGGCCTGGCGCTCGAGCCACGCCCGGGACGACACGGTACGGCGCGGGCGCTTGGGCTGGCCGGGCCTCGGCCGGCTCACGCGTGGTGTCGTCGATGGGCGCGGTCGGCCGCCATCATGGCGAGCAACATGCCTTCGCGTAAGCCCCGGTCGGCGACGTGCAGGCCGCCGACCGGCCACTGGCGCTGGATCGCGATCAGGATCGCGCAGCCGGCGAGCACGAGATCGGCGCGCTCGGGGCCGACGCACGGCAGCGCGGCGCGGCCCTTGCCGTCGAGCGCGAGCAGACGATCGCAGACGGCCTGCGTCTCGCGGAAGGCGAGGCGGATGCCGTCGACCTTGCGCCGGTCGTAGAACGACAGGCCGAGGTGAATCCCCGCGAGCGTCGTCACCGTGCCCGAGGTGCCGACCATCTGCACCTCGCCGCGGCCGACAGCGGCGCCGACCCGGTGCTCGGCCTCGAACTGGGCCAGCCGCTCGGCGACAGCGCCGACCATGGTCTCGAAGGTTTCGCGCGTCACCACGTCGCCGCCGTGGTCCTCGGCGAGCGTGACGACGCCGAAGGGGAGCGAGGTCCAGCCGAGCGGCTCGCAGCAGCGCTCGAGATCGACGGCGACCCACGAGAGCTCGGTCGAGCCGCCGCCGATGTCGAACACGAGCACCTTGCGGGCTCCGGTCTCGACGAGCGGCAGGCAGCCGCCGAGGGCGAGCGCGGCCTCCTCGCGCGGCGCGATGACCTCGATGGCGAGCCCGGTCTCGGCCTCGACGCGATCGAGGAAGTCGCGGCCGTTGCTGGCGCTGCGGCACGCCTCGGTGGCGATCGCGCGGAGCCGCCGAGGCTGGCGCCGGCGGATCTTGTCGGCGCAGACGTGGAGCGCGGCCAGGGTGCGCTCCATGGCGGCCTCGGACAGGCGCCCGCTCGAGCGCAGGCCCTCGCCGAGCCGGACGATGCGCGAGAACGCGTCGATCACGCGAAAACCCTCGGCCGCGGCGGTGGCGACGAGCAGCCGGCAGTTGTTGGTGCCGAGATCGAGGGCGGCGTATGCCGTGCGGCCGGTCCGGCCGTATGGAGTCCGGGGCCCTGGTGGCACGGCGCTTCCTTGTCTCCCGTGCGCCGACCGCGCGCCGCGAAACGCGTCGGCCGGATCGCTGGTGTAACACAAACCGGATCGCCGGTAAGGCCTCGCGATCGAGCCGCGAGGCGGGCGCCGGCTTGACTCCACGGAAGCCGATTCCTAAGGTCCGGGGCGCGCCCGTGCGCAGCCGCCCGCGGCGGGCGCGCCGCGCTGCCCGTTGGGGGATAGTTTAACGGTAGAACTCTCGGCTCTGGACCGAGCAGTCTTGGTTCGAATCCAGGTCCCCCAGCCAGCCGTGGAGCGGACGGTCTCTAGCGCACGGGCTCGTGCGGATGGTACGGCCCGGTGCCGCCGGACCGGTAGGGGTGCCGGAATGAGCCTCGAATTACCTGCCGGTGTTTAGGGACTAGGCGATCTTCGTTGCCCAGGATGGAGCTGGAAGCGCGGATCGTTGATGACTTCGAGGGGGCGCCGCGTAAACGGCTTCCGCCTGCTCGGCCGGTGGCGGTATCGCCGCAGGCTTCGCAAGCACAGTTGTCCCGCAGCCATAGATAGGAAAAAGTCCCCTCTTCTCCGTCGGCCCACGAGACCGTGAGGCCGCGTGGCCCCGCGCGCTCTAAGCCGGCTGGATGTCTTGTTGCCGTCGAAGCCATGGTCGCGTCGCCGTCGGGCTGAGGATGCTAGTTTGGGCCCGGGCGAGAGGCCAGGGGGATGCTGGCCAGCGCGATGGCTTGAAGTTGCGGAGCGGGCCAAAGGAACACGCCCAGCCTTGCTCACCATTCAACGGCGATTGTCCTGTGCACGTGGAGAGATCGGGGGCCCAAAGATGGTTGGATTGATCCCGACGGTCTTGGTTCTGGTCTTAAGCTTGGCGTGCGCGGCCGTCGGGGCCGCGAGTGAGAATGACGAGGCGATCTTTGCCGAGCGCCGTGCGGCGCTCATGCGCGAGGTCCAAGCCCTGGGTCTCGGCGAGCTGCAGCTGCTCGGTCGCCGCGAGTTCGATCCTCGGGTGATAGAGGTGATGGGCCGGATTCCGCGGCACGAATTCGTTCCCGAAGCCTTGCGCGACTCGGCCTACGCGAACCGACCTCTGCCGATCGGTTACGGCCAGACGATCTCACAACCTTATGTCGTCGCCTTGATGACCGACGTTTTGGCGTTGGAGCCCGGCGACCGAGTGCTCGAGGTCGGCACGGGCTCGGGCTACCAGGCGGCGATCCTGGCTGAGTTGGTCGAGCGGGTCTTCACTATCGAGATCGTCGCTGCCCTGGGCGAGGCGGCGGCGGGACGTCTCGCCCGGCTTGGCTACGAGAACGTGCGCGTTCGGGTCGGCGATGGCTATTTCGGTTGGCCGGACGAAGCCCCGTTCGATGCCATCATTGTCACCGCCGCTGCCACCCACGTGCCCCCACCGTTGGTCCAGCAGCTCAAGCCAGGGGGCCGCATGGTGATCCCGGTCGGCCATCAATTCGAGGTCCAGTACCTGACGCTCGTGGACAAGGACCCAGATGGCCGCATTACGATGCGCCAGACACTGCCAGTGGCTTTCGTTCCGCTCACCGGCGGCAATTGATGGACCAAGCCGACGCCGAGGTCGCCCTTCGTCGGCCGACCCTGTTGGCGATCGCCCTGTTGTCGGGCGCGGCGCTCGGCCTCGAGGTGCTGCTGCTCAGGCTGTTCGCCATCATTCAGTGGCACCACTTTGCCTCGATGGCGATTGGGCTGGCGCTGCTCGGCTGGGGCGTGAGCGGCAGCGTGCTGACCGCGACGGCGGAGCGAGTGCGGACCCGATTTTCCGCCTTCTTCACCGGCAACGCCGCCGCTTTCGGAGTCTCCGCGGTGGCGGCGTTCTCGATCGCCCAGCGCATCCCCTTCAATCCGCCCGAGCTCCTGTGGGATTGGCGCCAGCCGCTTTGGCTGGCCGCCATCTACCTTGTCCTCGCGGTGCCGTTCCTGTTCGCGGCCAACGCCATCGCCGCCGCCCTCATGACCTTCCGAGGCCGGTCCGGCCGCGTCTATGGTGCCGATCTGCTCGGCGCGGGGACCGGCGCGGTGGCCGTGGTCGGGGTCCTGACGCAGTTGCCCGAAACGGGTGCCTTGGCATTCCTGTCGGGCCTCGGCCCGGTCGCGGCAGCCTTGGTGATACCAGGCGGACCGCGAAAGGCGGTCCTCTTGGCGCTGGCGGCCTTGCTATGGGCATCGTGGGTGGACCTGCGGCCGTCCCCCTTCAAGCCGCTGAGCCGCGCGCTCCAGGTGGTCGGGGCGGACGTGGTGGCCGAGCGTTCGGGGCCTCTTGGCCGTCTCACGGTGGTCGCGAACTCCGAGGTTCCGTTTCGCGACGCCCCCGGCTTGGCGCTGACCAGCCCCACGGGGCCGCCGGAACAGCGCGCCATCTTCGTTGACGGAGAGGGCCCCCTGATCGTCGATCGCCATCAACAGGGTGCCCCTCCACCACCCTATCTCGACCATCTGACGTCCGCGCTTCCCTATCACTTGGGTGAGCGGCGCCAAGTTCTGTTGCTGGGCCTCGGTGGCGGCCGAGGAATCCTGCAAGCCCTGCTCCACGGCGCCCAGCACATCGACGTCACGGAGCCCGACTCGGGGCACGTCGCATTGCTTCGCGATGAGCTGGAAGACTTTTCCGGCCACTTGCTCGAAGCCTCGCGAGTGCATGTCCACATCGGGCAACCGCGCAGCGTTCTCGCCACCGCCGAACGCCGCTGGGATCTGATCGCGCTCGAGGCCGGTGGCTCGGCAGCCGGTTTAGGCGCGGCCGGGGCCGACTATCGGCTGACGGTCGAAGCGTTTGCCGACTACCTGACTCGCCTCGCACCCGGCGGACTCCTGGCGGTCAGCGGACCGATCGACCTGCCGCCGCGCGCCGCGCTGCGTTTGCTCGCCACCGCCGTCGCCGCCTTGGGTCGGGCCCATGCGGATGCCCCCGGACGCCATCTCGTCATGGTCCGCAGCTGGCAGACCGTCACCATGGTCGTCAGCGCGGACCCACTTCCCGCCGGGACCGCTGGCGCGGTGCGTGTCTTTGTCGAGACTCGCGGATTCGACCCGATCCATTTCCCCGACATGCGGTCGGAAGAAGCCAATCGCCGAGTCATCCTCGATGTCCCGTGGTTCTACGACGCGGCCAAGGCGCTTCTAGAGGTCAATGCCGAGCCCTTCATGGCGCGCTGGAAGTATGCGATCGCACCCGCCACGGACGACCGCCCATTCTTCCACGATTTCTTTCGCTGGGCGCTGTTGCCCGAGGTGTTGGCGCTTCGGGAGCGCGGCGGCATGGGCCTTTTCGAGTGGGGACATCTGGTCGTGGTCGCCGCGCTGATTCAAGCGGTACTGGCTGCCGTCATCCTGGTGCCACTGCCGCTGTTGATCGCTGGACGGCGCGGCACGGCCTCGACGCCAGGGCTGTCGAGGCCTCGGACCCTTTGCTACTTCCTGGCCCTTGGGCTCGCCTTCCTGTGCATCGAGATCGCTTTCCTGGAGCGCTTCGTCCTGTTTCTCGGCCATCCCGTCCTGGCGGCGGCGGTGTGCCTCGCCGGCTTCTTGGTCTTTGCCGGTCTGGGAAGTCAGGCATCGCATCGGATCGAGCGACCGGGTCGCGCGGCGACGGCAACGGCGATCCTGTCCTTGGCCTACCTGGCGGGATTACCTCCTCTGTTCGAGTTCCTGGCGCCGTTGCCAACCGAGGCCCGTGGCCTCGTGTCCGTGGCCCTGATCGCACCGCTGGGGTTCTTCATGGGTATGCCGTTTCCACTCGGTTTGGCGGCCTTGGACGCCAGGGCACCTCGATGGGTACCGTGGGCCTGGGCCGTCAACGGCTGTGCCTCCGTGATCGCGTCGCCGCTGGCTGGACTCATGGCGCTTGAATTCGGTTTCTCGGCGGTGATCGCGGTCGCCGCGTGTCTCTACCTCTTGGCGGCCACGGTGGCACCTCCCGCAACGACCGCTCTATGTAAACCAGACACGGTGCTGTCCTAGGCTCCGTATGCATCGATTGCGTTGTGATTCAAAGGGTTCATGGGAGGTTGCTGGCCATGAACCGATTGCTTTGGCTGTCGGATGAGCAATGGGCTCGGATCGAGCCGCTGCTGCCGCATTTTGGAAGCCCGGAGCGCAAGGATGATCGTCGGGTGCTGAGCGGAATCAGCCACGTCTTGCGCACCGGCATGCCGTGGCTTGAGAGAGTGTCCGATATCTTGTGTAAGAGCCCGTTTGAGATTGCACCGCCTACCGTTTCACACCTCCGTCATGCCCGGCCTTGCGCCACGGCTGTCCGGTTGGGGTTGCTGCGGACGAACCGGATTTCGGCCCCGCGCGC
>JBBDQV010000045.1:0-9762 GCA_040905845.1 Alphaproteobacteria bacterium
GAGGGCGCGTGGCCCGCGATCAGCGTGGCGAGGCGGCTAAGCGGGTCGGGATAGGACGCATCGAGGGCGGCGAGCAGGGCCAGGCGATCGAGCGCGCCGGCCTCGGGCAGCACGACCGCGAGCACCTCGGCGGCGCGCATGAGGCGCAGCGCCGGCCGCGGATCGGGCGCGGCGAGCAGTTTGAGCAGCTCGTTGCGGACCCGCTCGCCCGACAGGCGCGCAAGTTCCGGGGCAGCGGCCCGGCACGCGGTCAGCGCCGCCTCGTCCGGCGCCTCGCGGCCGAAGTGGGCGAGGAATCGAAAGAACCGCAGCACGCGCAGGTAGTCCTCGGCGATCCGGCGCCGGGGCTCGCCGACGAACCGGACCCGGCCGGCGGCGAGGTCCGCGCGGCCGCCGAAGTAGTCGTGGAGCACGCCGTCGGGCGCCGCGCTCATGGCGTTGAAGGTGAAGTCGCGGCGCGCCGCGTCGGCCCGCCAGTCGTCGGTGAAGGCGACCTCGGCGTGGCGCCCGAAGGTGCGCACGTCGACGCGCAGCGTCGTGACCTCGAAGCCGCGCCCCTCGGCGACCGCGGTGACGGTGCCGTGGCCGATGCCCGTGGGCACGGCCTTGAGCCCGGCCTGGCGAAGGAGCTCGGTCACTCGTTCGGGCCGGTCGGGAGTGGCGAGGTCGACGTCCTTGACCGGGCGTCCGTCCAGGGCGTCGCGCACGCAGCCGCCGACGAACCGGACCTCGGCGCCCTCGGCCGTGAGCGCGTCGAGCACGCGCCCGACCGCCGCGTCCCCCATCGCCCCGGGCAGCGTCAGGCGCCCGGCCGTCGAGTGTCGGGTCACTCGATGTGCCCAGGGATCACCTCGCCGTCCTTGTAGGACGGCGGGACGTACTTCGCCGACGGATCGGCGCCGTCGACGAGCGCGAGCCCGAGCACGCCAATCGCGCCGGCGAGGAGCGCCGCGGCGATCAGCCACGACCACGGCCCGGCCTGCCACGCCGGCAGGGTGCCCGCGGCGGCGGCGCCAGCCTTGCGACGGGCGAGATAGGCCCACAGCGCGTAGGCCACCAGCGGAACGAAAGGCAGCAGGTAGGAGATCAGCGCCCGGCTCATGGCCCCGCCACCAGCCGTGCGAAGCGCACCAGCATGCCCGCCGTGGCGCCCCAGATGTAGCGCTCGCCGAACGACATCGCGTCGTACCAGTGGAGCTCGCCGCGCCACATCATCGAATCGCGCCTGTGGTTGCCGGGGTCGAGCACGAAGGCGAGCGGCACTTCGAACACCTCGGCGACCTCGGCCGGGTCGGGGGCGAGCTCGAGCGGCGGGCGGACGAACCCGACGACCGGCGTGATGTAGTAGCCGGTACCCGTCCGGTAGGGCTGGTAGCTGCCGAGCACGTCGACCCGGCCAGGATCGAGCCCGATCTCCTCGGCGGTCTCGCGCAGCGCGGCGGCGGCGGCGTCGACATCGCCGGGCTCCATCCGGCCGCCGGGAAAGCAAATCTGTCCGGCATGATCGGGCAGGTCGTCGGAGCGTCGGGTCAGCAGCACGGTCATGCCGTCGGGCCGGTCGATCAGCGGCACCAGGACCGCGGCGGCCTTGAGCCGGGCGTCCGACTCGGGGGCCGCGCGCGGCTCGCCGCCCCGCGCCGCGCTCGCCAATCGGCGCAGGATCGTCTCACGCATCGGCCGCCGGATCGCCGAGGCAAAAGAAGCAGCCGTCGCTCCAGACGCCGAACACCCGGCGGCCGTCGCGCTCCTCCTCGACCCCGAGATCGACCAGCCGATAGTACGCCGGCCGGGCAATCAGGGCCTCGAGCCCGTCGCGCACCAGCACGTAAGGCGCCGGCTCGCCCGTCGCGCCGCGCCGTTCGACGCGGATCGGATGGCCGGAGCCCGCGACGACACGGTCCCCGACATTGGTGCGGAAGACGAGTCTGCGTTGCCGCCCGACGCCCTCGGCGTCGCAGTCGATCGCGACGAACGGGGCGTCCTCGACCTGGATGCGCGCGCGCTCGGCGGGCGTGACCAGCCAGAAGTCGCCGTCCGCCGCGCGCGTGAGCGCGCCGGCGAACAGCTTGACCAGGGATTCGCGACGGATCGGGGTGCCCTCGTGATACCATGTGCCGTTACGCCCGATTCGGATGTCCACGGCAACCTCGGCGATGCGGGCCAGCGGGCGTCCGGCCGCGCGATTCTCGCGCGAATGTGTGGTCGAACCGGCACGGCGTGGTTCCGTCATGCCGCGCGGATCCCTATACTCGACGCGCGAACAGGAGTGTCCTTCATGGCGGAAACGATCGTCAGGTCGAGCGACCCGGCAGAGCTGGTCGGCGAGATCGAAGCGCTCGGTCGCAAGCTCGCGGCCGTTCGCGCCTGCATCGGGCGCGTCATCTTCGGTCAGCAGGCGGTCGTCGATCAAACACTTATCACGTTGCTCGCGGGGGGTCACGCGCTGCTCATCGGCGTTCCGGGACTGGGCAAGACGCGGCTCGTGGAGACCCTCGGGCTCGTGCTCGGGCTGGACGACAAGCGCGTGCAGTTCACGCCGGACCTGATGCCCGCGGACATCCTGGGCTCGGAGGTGCTCGAGGAGTCGGACTCCGGGCGGCGCGGGTTTCGCTTCATCAAGGGGCCGGTGTTCTGCCAGCTCCTGATGGCCGACGAGATCAACCGGGCGAGCCCGCGCACCCAGTCGGCGCTCTTGCAGGCGATGCAGGAGCGCACCGTTTCGGTCGCGGGTCAGAGCCATCCGCTGCCGACGCCGTTCCACGTCCTGGCGACCCAGAACCCGCTGGAGCAGGAGGGCACCTACCCCCTGCCCGAGGCCCAGCTCGACCGCTTCCTCATGGAGATCGACGTCGGCTATCCGGCACGGGACGCCGAGCGCGACATGCTGATCGCGACGACGGGGATCGCCGAGCAGCCGATCGCCCGGGTCATGGCGCCCGAGGAGCTGCGCGCCGCCCAGGCCCTGGTGCGGCGGCTGCCGGTCGGCGACAGCGTCGTCGAGGCGATCCTGAACCTGGTGCGCTCGGGACGGCCCGAGGACACGGCGATCGAGGACGTGCGCCGGCACGTCGCCTGGGGACCCGGCCCCCGCGCCAGCCAGGCCTTGATGCTGGCCGCCCGCGCGCGCGCGCTGATCGAGGGCCGCTACGCCCCCTCGGTCGACGACGTGCTGGCGCTCAGCAGCCCGGTGCTGCGCCACCGCATGGCGCTGAGCTTCGCGGCGCGCGCCGAGGGCGTGACCATCGACAGGGTCATCGAGCGCCTGACCGCGCCGCTCGCCTGAAAATCGCCATGGTCGAAGCCGACCTGTCGATCCGCCAACGAGCGGAACAGCTCGCGGCCCATCTGCCGCCGCTCCTGGTCGCGGCCGAGCGCGTCGCCGCCGTCGTCGCCCAGGGCGTGCACGGGCGCCGGCGCGTCGGCGCCGGCGAGACGTTCTGGCAGTTCCGCCGCTACCAACCCGGTGACGAGATCGGTCGCATCGACTGGCGCCAGAGCGCGAAGTCGATGCACGTCTTCGTGCGCGAGAACGAATGGGAGGCGGCCGAGAGCGTCTGGCTGTGGTGCGATACCTCGGCCTCGATGCGCTTCGCCTCGCATCTCGCGCCGGTCGAGAAGCTCGATCGCGCCCGTCTCCTGTTGCTGGCGCTCGCCGTTCTGCTGGTCCAGGGCGGCGAGCACGTCGCCCTGCTCGGCGCCGACCGCCGGCCGTCGACCGGCCGCGCCACGCTCGCCCGTCTCGCCCACGCGCTGGGGCGTGATGACGGCCTCGGCGGCAGCCTGCCGCCCCTGATCGACATACCGCGCTACGCCCAGATCGTCGTCATCGGCGACCTGCTGTCTCCGATCGAGGACATCGCGGCCCTGATCCGCCACTACACGAATCAGGGCGTGCGCGGATACCTGTTCCAGGTCCTCGACCCGGCCGAGGAGACGCTGCCCTTCGCCGGTCACACCCTGTTCGAGGGCCTCGAGGACGAAGGTTCGATGCTCACCCGTCGCGCCGAGGAACTGCGCAAGGACTACGTCGCCCGGCTCGCGGAGCACAAGGGCGACCTCCTGCAGCTCGCGCGCGCGGCGCGCTGGCGGGTCGGCCTGCACCATACCGACCGTCCGGCGCCCGAGGCGTTGCTCTCGATCTACATGGCGCTCGCGGGTCATGCCTGAAACGGGTGCCGATCCGTGCTGACGCTCGGCGCCCTCGCCTTCCTGGCGCCATGGGTGCTGCTCGGGCTCGGCGCGGTGCCGCTCCTGTGGTGGCTGCTTCGCGTCGTGCCCCCGGCGCCCCTGCGCGTGCGGTTCCCGGCGATCCGGCTGCTGTTCGGCCTGGTCGCCCAGCAGGAGGCCGCGGTCAAGACGCCGTGGTGGCTGGTGGCGTTGCGCCTCGCGCTCGCCTGCGCCGCCATCGTGGCCTTGGCTCATCCGGTGTGGGAGCCGGCCGTCCCGGTGGCGGGCAGCGGGCCCTTGATCCTGGTGCTCGACGACGGCTGGGCGGCGGCGCGCGACTGGGAGGCGCGCCGAGCGGCCGCCGACCGCGTGCTGGCGCAGGCGGAACGCGCGGGGCGCCCCGTGCTTCTGGTGACGACCGCGCCGAGCGATCGCGACGGTCGGGTGCCCGGCGCCGAGGTGAGGCCGGCGGCGGAGGCCAGCACCATCGTTCATGCCCTGCGCCCGAAGCCTTGGGGCACCGATCGGACGGCGGCCCTGGCCGCGTTCGAGGCCGCGAGGCCCGAGACAGGAACCAGCATATGGATCGCCGACGGCGTCGCCGACGCGGGCGCCCCACTGCTCGCCGAAGCGCTTCTGTCGGTCGGGTCGCTCGAGGTCAGGATCGCCTCCCAGGACGACGGCCCGCTCGTCCTGATGCCGCCGGGAACGCGCTCGCGCCTGCTCGAGGTCGGGGCCCGGCGGATCGCGGGCGACGGCCCGCGCGCGGCGTGGGTCCGGGCCAGCGGCGAGGACGGCCGGCTGCTCGCGCGCGGCGAGCTCGTGTTCGACCCGGGCGAAGACCGCGCCGCCGTCGCCCTCGACCTGCCCGGCGAGGTGCGCAACCTGATCACCCGCCTGGACATCGAAGGCGAGCGCGGCGCCGGGGCCACCGTGCTGCTCGATGACCGTTGGCGGCGCCGGCCGGTCGGCCTGGTCTCGGGCGGTTCGCTCGAACGCGACCAGCCCCTGCTGTCCGACGTGTTCTACGTCGAGCGGGCGCTCGAGCCGTTCACCGAGCTGCGCCGCGGCGAGATCGGCGCGCTGCTGGCGAACCCGCCTTCGGTCATCGTGCTGGCGGACGTCGCCAAGATCCCCGCGGCGGACCTCGAGGCGCTGGAGCCCTGGATCGCCGACGGCGGGGTGTTGTTGCGGTTCGCCGGCCCGCGCTTCGCCGAGGGCGCCGACGAGCTGGTCCCGGTTCGGCTGCGCGGCGGGCGTACGATCGGCGGCGCGATGTCGTGGGCCGAGCCGGCGCGGCTCGCGCCGTTCGACTCGTCGAGCCCGTTCGCCGGCCTCGCGATTCCTCGCGACGTCCTGGTCGCGCGCCAGGTGCTCGCCGAACCGACGCTCGACTTGCCGGGCAAGACGTGGGCGCGGCTGACCGACGGCACGCCGCTGGTCACCGGCGAGCCCCGCGGCAAAGGCTGGCTGGTTCTGGTGCACACGACGGCCAACACGGCATGGTCGAACCTGGCGATCTCGGGACTTTTCGTCGAGCTGCTGCAGCGGCTGGTCGAGCTGAGTGCGGGCGTGCCGACCGACGAGAGCGAGGCCGCGTTGCCGCCGTGGCGCAGCCTGGACGGCTTCGGCGTGCTCGGCCCGCCGCCGCCGGCGGCGCGCGCCGTCCCGCTCGCGACGATCGACGCCGAGCCGCCGGGACCGACGCGTCCGCCCGGATATTACGGTCCGGCCGAGGCGCCACGCGCGCTCAACCTGGGCCCGTCGCTCGCCGAGGCTACCGGGCTCGGTCCGTGGCCCGCCGACGCTGTGGTGAGCCCGTTCGGCACGACCGACGAGATCGACGTGCAGCCGTGGCTCGTCATCGCCGCGATCCTGCTCGCCCTGGCCGAGCTGGTCGCCAGCCTCGCCGCGCGTGGCCAAATCCTGAGGCCCCGGCCGGTCGCCGCCGCGGCCGTCGTCCTTGCCCTCGTCGGCGCCACGCCGCCGGTCGGCGCCGTCGACGACGCCTTCGTCATCGAGGCGACCCAGGACCTGCGTCTCGCCTACGTCAGGACCGGTGACGCGGACGTCGACGATCTCACGCGGGCCGGCCTTTGGGGCCTGGGAACCATCCTCAGGGCGCGCACGTCGGTCGAGCCCGGCGAGCCCATGGCGATCGACCTCGAGAACGACGAGCTGTTGTTCTTCCCCCTGGTCTACTGGGCGATCACGCCGGACCAGCCGCGCCCGAGCGACGGCGCGCGCGCCAAGATCGACCGTTATCTCAAGACCGGCGGCATCCTGGTGCTCGATACCCGCGATCCCGACGCGGCCATGGGCGGCGGCGGCGCCAGCGCGGCGACGCTCAGGCGGCTCTTGCGCGGCCTCAGCATTCCGCCCCTGGTGCCGGTGCCGCACGATCACGTGCTGACCCGGTCGTTCTACCTGCTCGACGAGTTCCCGGGGCGCTGGACCGGCGGCCAGGTGTGGATCGAGCAGACCGACGGCGGGGTCAACGACGGCGTCTCGTCGATCCTGGTCGGCAGTCACGATTGGGCCGCCGCCTGGGCCATGGACACCCGCCTGCAACCCCTTCTGCCCGTGGTGCCGGGCGGCGAGCGCCAGCGCGAGATCGCCTACCGGTTCGGCATCAACCTGGTGATGTACGCGACCACGGGCAACTACAAGGCCGACGCGGTCCACGTCCCGACCATCCTGGAGCGGCTCGGCGAATGACCGCGTGGACCGGCCTGGGCCTGGCTCCGACCGTGGCGCCGTGGATGCTCGCCCTGCTCGGCGGCGCGGTCGTGGCCGTGCTCGGCTACGGCGTGGCCAGGCGGGCGCGCGGGCTGGGCTGGCGGGCCGTCGTGCTGACCGTGCTGCTTCTCGTGCTCGGCAACCCCTCGCTCGATCGCGAGGATCGGCGGGTCCTGCCCGACATCGTCGTCCTGGTCGAGGACGCGAGCCCGAGCCAGGTCGCCGCCGGCCGTCGCGACGAGACCGACAACGCCATGGCGGAGCTGCGCGCCGCGCTCGGCGGCGAGCCCGACGTCGAGGTCCGCGTCGTGCGCGTCGAAGGAGCGGTCGCCGGCGAGGACGGCGGCGCGCCACGCTCGGGAACCTTCGCGTTCGGCGCGCTGCGCCGCGCCCTCGGCGACGTGGCGCCTGAGTCCGTCGCCGGGGTCGTCGTCGTGACCGACGGCCAGATACACGACGCGCCCCGGCCGGGCGCGCTCGGGCTGCGCGCCCCGATCCACGCCCTGATCACCGGACATCCCGGCGAGATCGACCGTCGCCTGGTCGTCGAGCAAGCTCCGTCCTACGGCCTGGTCGGCGACGAGATCCAGATCGCGGTCAGGGTCGAGGACGCCGGGCCGGGCGGCGACGACACGCCGCTCGCGCTCGAGATCAGTCTCGACGACGGCGAGCCGCGCACCGAACTGGTGCGGCCCGGCGAGACGACCGTTCTGCCGGTCACGCTGGACCACGCCGGAACGACCATCGTCGCCCTCGCGGCGGCGGCGCGCGAGGGCGAGCTTTCGGTGGCCAACAACCGCGCGGTGGTCGCGGTCAACGGCGTGCGCGAGCGGCTGCGCGTGCTGCTGATCTCGGGCGAGGCGCATACCGGCGAACGGGTCTGGCGCAGCTTGTTGAAAGCCGATCCGGGGGTCGACCTGGTCCATTTCACGATCCTGAGGCCGCCCGAGAAGCAGGACGGCACGCCGATCCGCGAGCTCGCGCTGATCTCGTTCCCGGTACGCGAGCTGTTCGAGGTCAAGCTCGAGGACTTCGATCTCATCATCTTCGACCGCTATCGGCGGCGCGGCATCATTCCCCAGGGCTATCTCCAGAACATCGCCGACTTCGTCGAGGACGGCGGCGCGCTGTTCGTCGCGGCCGGGCCGGACTTCGCCTCGCCGCTCAGCCTCTATCGCACGCCGCTGGGGGTGCTGATGCCCGGCCGGCCCAGCGGCGACATCATCGCGGAGGGCTTCAAGCCGGCCCTGACCGAGGTCGGCATGCGCCACCCCGTGACCAACGAGCTGGCCGGCGCCTCACCCGAGGACCCACGTTGGGGCCGCTGGTTCCGCATCATCGACGTGACGGTCGGGCGCGGCCAGACGTTGATGACGGGAGCCGGCGGCCGCCCCTTGCTGCTGCTCGATCACGTCGGGAACGGCCGCGTGGCCCAGCTGCTGAGCGACGAGGCTTGGCTGTGGGCGCGCGGCTTCGAAGGGGGCGGCCCGCAGGCCGAGCTCCTGCGCCGCACCGCGCACTGGCTGATGAAGGAGCCGGAACTCGAAGAGAACGCGCTCCGGGCGGAGGCGCGCGGCGACCGGCTCGTCATCGTCCGCCAGTCGCTCGAAGCGGGCCCGCGCACGGTGGAGGTGACCGGCCCGTCGGGCGCGAAGGGCACGCTCGCGCTCGAGGACCGCGGCCGTGGCCGCGCCGTGGGCGAGCTGGTGGTCGATGAGCCTGGGCTCTACCGGGTGAGCGACGGCGAGCGCGTGGCGCTCGCCGCGGTGGGCGAGCTCAACCCGCGCGAGTGGCTCGATCTCCGGGCGACCGAGGACGTCTTGCGGCCCATCGCCGAGGCGACCGGAGGCGGTATCGCCTGGCTCGCGGTCGACGGCGTGCCCTCGCTCAGGCGGGTCGAGCAGGGGCATGATACCCACGGGCGCGGCTGGTTCGGCCTGACCCGCACGCGCCGCTATCTCGTGGTCGGCGTCGAGCAGTTCTCGCTGTTGCCGCCGGCGCTTGCCCTGGCGTTGGCGCTCGGCGGGCTCGCGCTTGCCTGGCGGGCCGAGGGCCGCTGAAGCTCAAGCCGCGCCGCGACGGAGGCCTCGCCGAACAGGCCGGCGAAGCCGCGGCCGAGGTCGCCGGCTTGGCGGATCAGGGCCGCGCGGGTCGCGTCGTCGTCGAGCGAGCCGAACAGGATGTGCGTCCCGCCGCTCTCGAGGCCGCAGAACTCGAGCACACCTACGTCGAGCTGGATCCTCACCGCCTCGTCGTAGCGCCGCCGCGCGTACGATTCCACGCTGCCGGCGGCGACTCCGATCAGAACACCCTTCTTGCCGGCCAGGTTGCGCTTGCCGTACGCCCAGCCGTTGTTCCAGACCCGGTCGATCCAGCCCTTGAGCAGCGCCGGCACCGACCACCACCAGACCGGGAAGACGAGCGCGACCGCGTCGTTGCGCGCGATGCGCTCCTGCTCGGCGAGCACGGCGACGCTGTAGCGTTTGTCGCCGTCGTCCCAGTCGGGCTCGTCGGCCGGCGTCATGCAGGGGTCGAACCCCTCGGCGTGCAGGTCGGCCAGCTCGCTCCGATGCCCGGCCTCGGCCAGGCCGGCCGCGAAGGTGTCGGCGACGGCGCCGGTCAAGGACTCGCGGCGCGGGTGGGCAAGGACGACGAGGACGTTCATCCGGGGCTCCGTGCCGTTCCGTGCGCGCGGCGGGTACGAGGCCGAATGGCTGGGGCGCCTGGATTCGAACCAGGGGTCACGGAATCAAAATCCGTTGCCTTACCGCTTGGCCACGCCCCACGCGCCGGCCCATCTAGACCACAAGCGCCCCGGCCAGCAAGCGCGGCCCCCCTCACCCCGTGGCGGCGGTT
>JBBDQV010000046.1:0-8947 GCA_040905845.1 Alphaproteobacteria bacterium
GTCCAGCGATTGCTCGACGAGCGGCCGCCGATAAGGGGCATTGCCCTGCCCGGGATGCCCATGGGCTCGCCCGGCATGAACGGGACAAAGGAGGAGCCCTTCGTCGTCTACGAGATCGGCGGGTCGGATGCGGGTGGTGATCCGAAGATCTACGCGACGGAGTAGCCGGTGACCGCGAGCCGGAACATCGAAGCCGTGGACCGGAGCGCCGACGCGGGGGAAAGTCGGCGCCGACGGGCGCTCATGCTGTTGCCTCTCGGTGCCTTCCTTGTCCTAGCGCTCGCGTTCGGCATCGGGCTTACGCGCGACCCATCGGTCATCCCCTCCGTGCTGGTGGGCAAGCCGGTGCCCGCCTTCGACCTGCCGCCGGTCAAGGGCCGGACGCTCGGGCTTTCGAGCGCCGACCTCGTGGGCGAGGTCTCGCTCGTCAACGTCTTCGCCTCGTGGTGCACGGCCTGCCGCATCGAGCATCCGCTGTTCATGCGGCTCCGGCGGGAGGGCGTCGTGCCCATTCACGGCCTCAACTACAAGGACGACCCCAACGCCGCCGCGCGCTGGCTCGACACGTTGGGCGATCCCTACACGCGCACGGGAGCCGACCTGAACGGGCGGGTCTCCATCGACTGGGGCGTCTACGGCGTGCCCGAGACGTTCATCGTCGATGCCGCCGGGCGCATCCGTTTCAAGCACGTCGGCCCGGTCACGCCCGAGGCGTGGACCGAGACGATGTTGCCCCTCATCGAGGAGCTAAGGCGATGGCCAACCGGCAAGAATCGACAAGGACCGTGATGCGCATCTGGGGAGCGATCGGGGGGTTGCTCGCGATGGTCGCCGGCGGTCCCCCGGCTTCGGCTCAGGACACCCACGAAGGCTTCGTCTGGATGGAGCGCCCCGTTGCCGAGATCACCTTCGAGGACGAGACGGGCGCGACGCGCACGCTCGCGGAGTTCAAGGGCAGGATCGTGCTGCTCAACCTTTGGGCGACGTGGTGCGTCCCGTGCCGCGAGGAGATGCCGTCGCTCGACCGGCTTCAGAAGAAGCTGGGCGGAGCCGACTTCATGGTGCTTCCCCTGTCGATCGACAAGGGAGGCCGCGACGTGATCGAGGAGTTCTACGAGGAGATCGGGATCGAGCATCTCGGCATCTACGTCGATCCCACGGCACGCGCGGGCATGAAGCTGGGAGCCGTCGGGATTCCCACGACGCTGCTGATTTCCGCGGATGGGATCGAGCTCGGCCGGAAGACCGGGCCCGCCGAATGGGACAGCCCCGCCGCGCTGAAACTGATCGGGTCCCTCATCATCGCCACGACCGGCGGTGACTGTGCGTGCCCCATGGGCAGGACGGGAACCGCGAAGCCGTCGACGTCCGACGAAGCCGATACCGGCTCGGCCGACACTCAACCCTAGTATAGGAGAAGACGATCATGGCCTACGGCTTGAACACCAAGTCAATAGAAGTACGCGGACCAGCTCCGCGCGGCTCGTGGCGGAACTACGTTCCGGCAATCCTCGGAACGCTTCCCTCCGGTCGGGTCCGTTGGCTCGCGCTCGCCGCGATCTTGGTGGCAGCGGGATTGGCGTTCAACTGGGGTTGGCTCGTCGCGATTGGCGTGGCGCCGATCCTGCTCACCGCGCTGCCCTGTCTCGCCATGTGCGCGCTGGGTCTTTGCATGAAGCGCAAGCAGCCCCAGGAGAGTCAGCCGGATGCGCCCTCCCACGGGACCAAGGCCCTCCTAGCCCGATCGAACTCCGCCCGCGACGATGGCGGGCGCGACGAGCCCGCGAGCGATTCTCCCGGGCCGGGTCGGACATCGTGACCGCCGATGCGGCCCGGCATGCGCCCATGGGCGAACCCCGGCGCGACTTCCTGATTGTGGCCACCGGGGCGGCGTCCGCGGTGGGCACCGGAGCCGCCGTTTGGCCGATGATCGACAGCATGAACCCAAGCGCCGACGTGCTGGCGCTCTCGGTCGCCGAGGTGGACATCGAACAGGTAGCGGTCGGTCAGGCCATCACCGTCGTGTGGCAAGCGAAGCCGGTGTTCATTCGTCACCGAACGGCCGACGAAATCCGGGCCGCCGTGGAGATGAACGTCGCGGACCTCCGGGACCCGCAGACGGACGCGGAACGCGTCCAGCGGCCGGAATGGCTCGTCGTCATCGGTATCTGCACGCACCTCGGCTGCATCCCGCTCGGCTACAAGGGCGACTTCAACGGGTGGTTCTGCCCGTGTCACGGGTCGCACTACGATACCTCGGGGCGCGTTCGCAGGGGGCCCGCGCCGAGGAATCTCGACGTACCGCCCTACGCCTTCGTCAGCGACACGATCGTGCGCATCGGCTAGGGCTCGGCAGGCGCACGAACCCGAACGCGGGAGGAAGCTCGCTCATGTCGACGATGTTGGGCGGAACGATTCCGATCACCATGATCGTCATTCTGTTGGTCGCCAGCGGAAGTGTGCGAGCTCACACCCTCGACAAGCTCCAGCAGGAGCTGACCGGGCGCGAAGCCTCATGGTGCTGCGGCGATAAGCGCGACACCACGATCCCCGCATCCTGAAGCACGGAGGAGACAATGCGAAAAGCACTCATCGCTTCTGTGGTTGCCATCGGCATAGCCTTGGTTCATGCCGTGGTTCCCGGCGTCGGAGCCCATGAGGTCACGGACCCGGCACTGATCGAACGGTTCGATTTCCTGAGCCAGAACGGCAACTCTAACTGTTCCTTGGCGTTCATGAACTCGATCATGACGCTGCCCGAGGGATCGCGGCTTCAGGGCTCTTGCTGCAGCCCCATGAGCCTGGAACGCTACGGGTTCCAGGTCGAAGGCCTTCGTGCCTACGCCCACATCGACATCGTTCCCCCGGACCCATATGACGTGGACGGCCAACTCGCACGCCGGCTGTTCACTGCCTACGATTTGGAGCTGATGGAACCTGAGCAGGCGCTCTACGACGAGGCCATGTCACTGTCCGACGAAGGCGGGCCGTGCTGCTGCCAATGCTGGCGTTGGCATGTCTTCGGCGGGCTCGGCAAACTCCTGATCCGTGCGCATGGCTTCGACGGAAGCCAGGTCGCCGAAGTCTGGGATCTATCGGATGGCTGCGGCGGCGAAGAACACCACGGCGCGACGTAGGAGTTGCCGTCATGGTAACGCGCCGACAGTCACTCCCGCATTGCCTGGCCGCCATTCTTTCGACGGCTTTGGCGGCGCCCGGCGCGGCGCACACCCTCGATGAGCTGCAGTCCGAGCTGACCGAACGCGAGAAATATGTTCAATTCGTCGATTACCCGGCGCCAGACTTCACCCTTCTGGACGCGCACGGCAACGCCGTTTCGCTGGCTGACCTGCGTGGCAAGGTCGTCGTGCTGTGGTTCATCTTCGCGAGCTGCCCCGACTTGTGCCCGCTTCAGAGCGAGTTCCTGGCCGGGGTGCAGGACATGGTCAACCAGACGCCCATGCGTGACCTCGTCCGCTTCGTCGCCATCACCACGGACCCCACGAACGACGGTTCGGACGTTCTCGGGAGTTACGGCGAGGCGCACGGATTGGACTCATTGAACTTCCTGTTCCTGACGAGCGGATCGGACGCGCCCGACGCGACCCGCGCCCTGGCCGAGACGTACGGCTTGAAGTTCACGCTGACCGAGGACGGCTATCAGATGCATGGGGTCGTCACCCACCTCATCGACAAGTCGGGTCGGCTTCGCGCGCGCGCTCACGGCCTGAAGTTCAAGCCCACCAACCTGCTCGTCGTCATCAACGCGCTGTCCAATGACTCGCATTGAGCGGCACCGTCACCACGCGCGGGACCGGCCGACCTCGTAAATCCAATAGGTCGAGTTCGAAGGGATAGTCATCATGCAACCATGCAAGGGAGAACGACCATGAGCGGACGTAAGCTGTTCGCCGTGATATCGGCTGTTGGCCTTCTTGCCACTACTGGCTTGTCGGCGTTCCCCGCTGCCGCGCAGCAGTGGTCCTACGGGCCTTACATGATGTCGGATATGATGTCGGGTCAGGGCTGGTGGGGAATGATCCTGGGACCCTTCATGATGATCGCGCTGCTCGCGATCGTCATTGCTGTCGTCGTGCTCCTCGTGCGGTGGCTCGGTGGCGCGCAGCACCATCAGGTGCCCCACCTGCCACCAGGCAAGACTGCGCTCGATATCTTGAGGGATCGCTTCGCCAGGGGCGAGATCGACAAGCAGGAGTTCGAGGATAGGCGCCGGGTGCTCGGCGAATGATCGGTCTCGCCGCGCCGGCGCCAAGCAGCCTACCGACAGCCAGCGACGACTCGCATTGGTTCCGGTCCGTGCATCTCAGCATCGATCGATCATGGTGGGAGTGATGGATACCGGAACCACCTTCCGTCGCTTCCTCAGACTTGCTCTCGTTCCGTTCATCGCGGCTCTCGTTGCCGTGCTCGTAGGGACGTGGATCGGCGTTCGTTTTGTTGCTCAAGGCCCACAAGAAGGGGTTCTGTTCGCAGCGCGCGACGGTGAGGAGGAGTTCGACCGTCGCGTCCGTGACTATCTGCTGAGAAACCCGGACGTGCTGGTCGAGGCGATGCAAACGCTTGAGGCTGGCCCCGCCCGAAATGAAACCGATGATCTTGCCATCGTCCTGAGGGACAGGACGGAGGAGATCAACAATGACCCGGCCTCGCCTGCTGGGGGCAATCCCAAAGGGGATGTCTCGCTGGTCGAATTTTTCGATTATAACTGTCCCTATTGCCGTCGCATGGGTCCGGTTCTCAAGCAGATGATCGCGAACGATTCGAACCTCAGGATCGTTTACAAGGAGTGGCCGATACTCGGATCGGGATCGACGTTCGCTGCCAAGGCCGCGTTGGCTGCCCACAAGCAGGGCAAGTACGTTGCGTTCCACCAGGCCCTCATGGCGGGTCCAGGACAAGCCAACGAATCCCGAGTGTTGGAGGTGGCCGAGAAACTTGGGCTCGACGTCGAGCGGCTTCGACGTGACATGGAAGCAGACGACATCGCCGGAGCCGTTGACCGCAACATGGCACTGGCGCGCGCGCTTCGGATCACGGGGACGCCAACCTTCATCGTCGGAAGCGAGATCATCCGTGGCGCCGTCGATCTGGCGACCCTCGAATCATCGGTTGTCTCGGCCAGGAGTACCGAGCCGACACCATAACCGCCGGCCTGCGCCCATTGCTTGCCAGGGCTTCCGCACGCACCCCGGGTAGCGGCATCATTGGTCAGGCGACCAGCATGCTGATCTTCATCTATGCACTGACCAACGACACGCATTGGGCCACGCGAGATACAGGCGAGGCATTGGATCGATTAACAGGCGGCATTGGATGGCGAGCGGCTGCGGGCGCAAATACGGCGGCAACCCGCGCTATCGCGGCAACCAATATGAATGAGGTTCGATCATGAAGAAATCCCTGGGGCTGATCGCTTTGGCCCTGTTGGCATCGGCAGCGTCCGCGCCAAGAGCCTTCGCCGCGAACGACGAACATTCGTTCGAGATTCTCATCAGCAACGTGTCATCGGACCAGGCGCTCAAGCTGCCCGACGGCAGCGCGATCAAGGTGCCCATAGCTCCCGGCGCATTCGCCGTGATCTCGGGCGACGCGACCGCGTTTCGCGACGGCGAGGCCGCCGGCTCTCTTGGGCTCGAGCAGCTCGCCGAGGATGGCAATGCCGAGCCGCTCATCGCGAGCCTCAAGGCGACGCCTGGTGTTCGCATGGCCGGCCTGTTCGTCCCCGGCCAGTCATTCGAGGTCGTCGCGGCGCCGGGCGACCGGCTCGTGTTCGCTACGATGTTCGTGCAGTCCAACGACCTGTTTTTCGCGCCACGCGACGGGGCGATCACCCTGTTGGACGGCAACGGCAACCCGACCGGGGGTGAACTCACCAGTTCCGTCGCCCTGTGGGATGCGGGAACCGAGGTCAACCAGCAGTCCGGCGTTGGCTCGGAGCAGGCGCCGCGCCAGAGCGCGGCCGGCATCGGGACGTCGGAGAACGCGGTCGTTCACGCGGTCGCGGACGGCTTCACCTACCCGCGCGTCGATGAAGTCGTGCGCGTGGTGATCTCGCCGCGGTAACGAATCCGAGATAGCCGATCCGCTCAAATCCGCTTGTCCTGAGCGGATCGACCTTCGGTCGGCCCGGACATGACACGCGGTGTGAGTTTACGCGAGCGCATGCTGGTACAGGTCCCAAGGCGCGGTTGAGTTCGGCGACCAGCGCCGCGACGTGATCCAAAGGGACACGCGCCGCGTAGTCGTGACAGACTATGGCCCGTTGCGAGGTCGCCAGCCTCGGGAGGCGCCCATGTGCCGGATTCTCGCGTCCACCCTTCTTTTCTTTGCCCTCGGCGCTCCCGCCGTCGCCCAGGACGCGTTGCCCGAGACTGATCTGAGCGCGATTCGCGGCGTGATCGAGGGCCAACTTCAGGCGTTCCTCGAGGACGACGGCCAGCGCGCCTACGGCTTCGCCGCGCCGGGAATCCAGCTCATCTTTCCGAACGCCGAGGTCTTCATGGCCATGGTCAAGACCGGCTACGCCCCGGTCTATCGCTCGGCCGAGGTCGAGTTCCGCGACATCGATCCGTTGCCCGAGGGCCGCTGGCTCCAGCAGGTCCTGATCGTCGGCATGGACGGCCGCGTCGTGCTCGCGCTCTACACCATGGAACGCCAGCAGGACGGGACGTGGAAGATCGCCGGCTGCACCCTCGCCAAGGCCAACGAGGCGACCACTTGAACGGCCGAGGGCCGGTCATCGACTTCTATTACGGCATCGGCAGCAGGTATTCGTACCTGGCTTCGACCCGGCTGGTCCTGCTGCGCCACGCGCTGACCGGTCACCAGGGAATGGTGGCGCCGTCGTAGTTGAGAAACTTGCCGCTGTCGGTCGGCTTGACGCGGGCGATCTGTTTTCGCATGCCGGCGATGCTGTCGGCCGGCGTCACCGGCGCGTTGCGCCCGCCCATGTCGGTCTTGACCCAACCCGGATGGAAGGCCAGGACCGTGACGCCGCGACCCTTCAAGTCGCGCGCCATGCTGACGACCACCGCGTTGAGCGCCGCCTTGCTCGCCCGGTAGATGTAGGCGCCGCCCGAGGTGTTGTCGGCCATGCTGCCCATCTTGCTGGTCACGCACGCGACCACCTTGTTGGCGCCCCGGGCGACGTTGTCGATCAGTTCCTCCGTGACCATCAGCGGTCCCAGGGCGTTGGTCCGCAGCGTCGGCGACCATTGCTCCGCGTCGACCTTGCCGAACGCCTGGCGATCGCCGCCGTAGACTCCGGCGTTGTTGATCAGAACGTCGATCGCCTGGGACCCCAGCGCTTCGCCGAGCGACCGGACGCTGGCCTCGTCGCAGACGTCGAGGCCATGGACCGTCACGTTGGCGTTCTGGGCGGCAAGCGCCTTCAGATCCTTCGCCTTGCCCGGCGCGCGGCAGCAGGCGTGGACGGTCCAGCCGTCGGCGGCGTACTGGCGCGCGAACTCGAGCCCCAGACCACGGTTGGCGCCGGTGATCAGCACGGTCGACATGATTCGCATCTCCTCCGGTTCAATAGGGGACGGTCGCGCCGTCATGGGCGAAGAACCCGCCCGAATCGGCGAGCGTGAGTCCGGCGATGACCCGGCGCATGCCAGCGACGCTGTGCTCGACCGAAAGCGCCGCGCCCGCGCCGCCCATGTCGGTCCTGACCCAGCCCGGGGTCATGGCGATGACCTTGATGCCGCGGTCCTTCAGGTCGTGCGCGAGCCCCTTCACGACCGCGTTCAACGCGGCCTTGGTCGAGGCATAGAGGTAGCCCGATTTCATCAACGCCAGGCTGCCCAGCCGGCTCGAAATCGCGACGATCGTGCGCTCGCGGCCCGCCGTCAAGTTCACGACGAACGCCTCGGCCAGGCGCGCGGTCGCGACCGTGTTGATCCGAAAGGACGCCTCCCAGGCGTCGTAGTCGAGCGCGCCGAACCGCTCGCCGTCGCGGAACCAGACACCGGCGTTGCTGATCAGGACGTCGATCGGCGCGCCGGCGAGGGTACGGGCGAGAGCGCCGACGGCGGCGGCATCGGCGACGTCGAGCCTGTGAACGTCGATGCGACCACCCTCGAGCTCGCCCAGCGCCTGTGCCTTGCCGGGATCGCGGCACGCAGCAATGACGTGCCAGCCTTCCGCCGCATACTGGCGGACGAACTCGAGCCCGATCCCGCGATTCGCCCCGGTGACGAGTGCCGTCGGCATCCTTGCATCCCCCTAGAGGCGGTAACGGGTACGATACGAGACGGCGTCGCCGAGGTCTTGGGCCTCGTAAATGCCGCGGGCCAGCGCGCGGGCGACGCAATCAGCCGCCATGGCGCCGACCCGCAGCACGGCGTCCGGCCCCGAGTCCGCGTCGAACCGACCCGTTCCCAAGGCGAACACGGTATCGCCGTCGTAGGGCGTGTGAGCGGGGCGCACGGCGCGCGCGATGCCATCGTGGGCCATGATCGCGACGCGCCGCGCCTCGGCCGGCGTGAGCCGAGCGTTGGTCGCGACCACGGCGATCGTGGTCGAGGCTCCCGCGCGGGGCCGCTTGCGCACTCCAAGGTCGTCGCCGGCACCCGAGTCGGGCGGGCGTTGCCCACCAAGCTCGGCATCCCTTTCGAGCGTCCACGCCCACAGCGTCGGGCCAGTCCCCATGACCGCGGTACCGATCGGGTTCGCCGCCACGACGGCGCCGACCACGAGACCATCGTCGGCGGCGACCGATACGCTGCCGAGACCTCCCTTCAAATCCCCCGCGATGGCGCCGACGCCCGCGCCGTGGTTGCCGAGCGCGAACGCGGTCCCGGCGCCTTCGCACGCCGCGCGCCCGAGCGCGCGGTAGGGCGGCGTCGCGCCCCACGCCTTGTCGCCGCCGTTGAGCAGATCGAACAGGATCGCCGCCGGCACGATCGGGACCCGCGCCGCGCCG